>NZ_KV786659.1:0-32987 GCF_001806955.1 Burkholderia sp. HMSC10F09 | reverse complement strand
AGCCCGGTGCGGAACCGCGCGTCGCGTCGTCCGGCCGCGCGGGCGGCGCCCCGCTGCTGCCCGGCGCGATGCCGCTGTCGTTCGACGCATTCGCGCGCCGGGCGCTCGCGGAGCGCTTCGACCTCTGCCAGTTCGAATTCGAGTCGCAGCCGTGGCGTTTCGACCGCGCGACGCTGAAGCGCCTGCGCCTGCCGATCGCGCTCGCGGCGGCGACGCTCGCCATCGCGGTGATCGGGATGAATCTGCATTGGTGGAAGCTGTCGCGCGAACGCGATGCGCTGTCGGCGCAAATCACCGAAACGCTGCTGTCTGCCTTCCCGAAGACGACGACGGTGCTCGATCCGCCCGCGCAGATGCAGCGGCAGCTCGACCAGTTGCGCCTCGCGGCCGGCGAGCTGTCGCCGAACGACTTCCTCGCATTGTCGAGCGGACTCGCGCGTTCGATGGGTGCGCTGCCGCTGAACGGCATCGCGTCGCTCGACTATCACGACCGGCGGCTCGACGTCGGCTTCAAGCCGGAGGTCAAGGTCGATCCCGACTTCCCGCAACGCCTCGCGCGCAACGGGCTGGCCGGCGAAGTCGACAGCAACACGGGCAAATGGACGATCCGGAGCCGCTCATGAACACCGAACGACTGACTCAGGCGCTGACCCAGTTCTGGGGCGAGCGCACGCCGCGCGAAAAGACGCTGCTCGGCTGGGGCGGCGCCGTGCTGGCCGTCGCGATCGCCTATTCGGTGCTGTGGTCGCCCGCGCAGGAAGGTCGCGCGCGCATCGAACGCGAGCTGCCGACGATGCGCCGCGAACTCGCGCAGATGACCGCGCAGGCGAACGAAGCGAAGTCGCTGACGGCCGCCGCGCAGGGCGTCGCGCCGACGGGTCTCGCGCTGAAGGATGCGCTCGCCGCGTCGCTGTCCGATCACGGGCTGCCGGGCGCGCAGGTGCAGATCGTCGGCAACGGCGTGCAGATCCAGATGAAGAACGTGTCGTTCCCCGCGTGGACGCAGTGGCTCGACGACGTGCGCCGGCAACTGAAGGCGCAGGGCGGCGAGGCGCACGTGAGCGCGTTGAAGGAAGACGGCCAGGTCGACCTGACGGCCGTGATGCAGCCGTCGATGCCGAAATGAGGACAGCGGCAATGCAAGCGGCGGGCGCTCGATGAACCGATGGACGATGCGGCTCGTCGCCGTGCTGCCGTGGGTCGCGGTCGGTGCGCTCGCGACGGCGCTCACGCTGATCGCGCTCGCGCCGGCCGCGTGGATCGCGCCGCAGTTCGCGCGCGCGACCGGTGGTCATGTGAACCTCGTCGATCCGGCCGGCTCGCTGTGGCACGGTTCGGCCACGCTGATGCTCGCGCCCGGCGCGGACCAGAGCGCATCGACGCTGCTGCCGGGCCGCGTCGAATGGACGACGCGCTTCTGGCCGCTGCTGACCGGGCGCGTGCAGATGCGTCTGCGCCAGACCGATGCGATGCCGCAGCCCGTGACGCTCGACGCGACGTGGCGCGGCGCCGTGCTGTCGGCCGGCGCGATGGCGGTGCCCGCGTCGCTGCTCGCGGGGCTCGGCACGCCGTTCAATACGCTCGATCTGCAGGGCGACGTGCGGCTCGGCTGGACCGACTGGCGGCTGATCGGCCGCAATGCATTCGGCCAGCTGACGGTGACGATCGACGGGATGAGTTCGCGCGTGTCGCGCGTGAAGCCGCTCGGCTCGTACCGCGCGGTGCTGCAGGCGAAAGGCACGGGCGCCGATCTCGATCTGACGACGACGCAGGGCCCGCTGTTTCTCGACGGGCACGGTACGTTCGGGCCCGGCAGCGGCGCGTTTCGCGGCACCGCGCACGCGGCGCCCGAACAGCAGGCGAACCTTGCGGGCCTGCTGAACCTGCTCGGCCGCCCGATCGGCAACGGCCAGGTGTCGTTGATCTACGGCGGCGCGATGCGCTGAGCGAGCGCCGCACGCGGTGCGGCGCGGCCTGCCGATTGCGGTGACTTATTGGCGCGCGAGCATGCCGGCGGCGGGCGCAGCGGACACGGCCGATACGGCCGACGCAGCGGCTGCACCGGATGCCGGCACGGCCGGCGGCGCCGCCATGTCGCCCGTCTCGCGCGCGATATCCGACACGTTCCAGCCGCCGCCGAGCGCCTTCACGAGTGCGACCGACGACACCATCCGCTGCCCGGTGATCGTCGCGAGCTTCTGGCGCGCGGTGAAGGCCGTAGTCTGCGCGGTCAGCACGTTCAGATAGGCGACGGTGCCGGCCTTGTACTGGTTCGTGACGATCGCGAGCGCATGCTCGGCGCTCTCGACCGCCTGTCGCTGCACGTCGATTTCCTGCGCGAGAATCCGCTGCGACGCGAGGTTGTCCTCGACGTCCTGGAACGCGCTCAGCACCGCGAGCCGGTATGCGGCGACGTCCTGATCGTAGGTTGCGCGCGCGGCCTGCGTTTGCGCGGCGCGCAGCCCCGCGTCGAACAGCGTCGCCGCGAGCTGCGGGCCGACGGTCCAGAAACGCGCCGGCAGCGTGAACAGCTGCGACCAGACCGAGCTTTCGAAACCGCCGCTCGCCGACAGCGTGAGCGTCGGGAAGAACGCGGAGATCGCGACGCCGATCTGCTCGTTCGCGGCCGCCGCGCGGCGTTCGGCCGCCGCGATGTCGGGCCGGCGTTCGAGCAGCGTGGAGGGCACGTCGACCGGCGTGACGGGCGGCTCGGCCGCGAGCGGCATCGGCGGCAGCGAGAACGTCGACGCGGGCTCGCCGATCAGCGTCGCGATCGCATGCTCGTACTGCGCGCGCGCGACGCCGTTGTCGATCGCGGCGGCCTGCGCGCTTTGCAGCTGCGTCTGCGCCTGGATCACGTCCGCGCGCGCGGCGACGCCCTGCGCATACTGGTTTTGCGTGAGCTGCAGCGATTGCCGGTACGACTGCACGGTTTCGTCGAGCAGCTTCTGCAGCGCATCGGACGTGCGCAGCTGGAAGTAGGTCTGCGCGAGCAGCGCCTGCTGCGACAGCCGCGCATTCGCGAGATCGGCCGCGGCCGCCGCTTCGCCGGCGCGCTGTGCGCTGACGGTGCGGCTCACCTTGCCCCACAGATCGGGTTCCCAGCTCGCATCGAGGCCGACGCTGTAGCTGTTGTTGATCGATCCCGACGTGCTGCTGCCGAACGACGACGAGGTGCCCGACGAGAACGACGAGCGCGGCGTGCGCGCGCGCGAGCCGGACGCGCTCAGGCCGACGGTCGGGAAATACGCGGCGCGCGCCTCGCTGACGAGCGCGCGCGCCTGGCGGTAGGCGGCCGCCGATTGCGCGATCGTCTGGTTCGACGCGTTCAGCTTGTCGATCAGCGCGTTCAGCTGCGGATCGTCGTAGACGGTCCACCACGGGCCGCGATCGGCTCGGTCGGCAGGCTGTGCGACTTTCCAGCCGGCGGGCGCTTCCTTGAACGCGGCCGGAATCGACGTATCGGGGCGGTGGTAATCGGGCCCGACGGCGCAGCCGGCGAGCAGCACGGCCGTCGCGACGGCGACGGCGGCGCTCAGCGGGCGGAGGGCGCGCGGGAGTGGGGCGTACGGCATCGTATTTTTCCTGTCTGGGCGCAACGGGCCGCGAGCGGCGCCGCGCGGTGCGGACGTCATGCCGCTGGCGGACAAATGGTAACTGACGGCGGGGAGCCTGCGCAGCCGTTAGGGTACGGTGCGCGACGACAGGAATGTGTTACCGGCGCGGGCGACCGGTTTACCGGCCATTACGGATCGCTTGCGGGACCGGCGTCAGCGGCGCACGGGCAGCGGCTGGGCGGCGAGCCGCCATGACGGCGGCTCCGTTGCCGCGCGCCCGGGCGTGCGGCGCGATGCGCCCTTCGCGTTGCGCTGCCGCCGATGATCGAACCATGCGAACCCGAGCGCCGCGAGCGAGCCGCCCGGCAAGACCAGCATCGCTACGTACAGTGCGATCTTCCAGCCGCGGTGCGGCCCGGAGAACACGTGATGAGCGGTATCGGTCAGGGTGCGGCGCAGCGCGCCGGCGGCATTTTTCAGGAACAGCATCGCGAACATCCTCGGGGTGCCCGGCAAAGCGGGCGGATCGGTCAGAACATAGTCTCCGGCAGTGCAACATGCACGTCGTAACTGGTTGCCTGAAATAATATTGACTATGCAAGCAATTTTCAAGATACTGGGCGCGTTTTGACCTGAAACGCACTCTTGCTGCGCGCGAACGCATGGCTGGCGGCCTCTACGATCCCGACTCCATCGAGCTGGAAACCAGTCTCGGCTACTACCTGACGAAGGCGCGTCAGGTGTTGTTCGAGCGGATGGATCGTGCGCTCGAGCCGTTCGATCTCACCGCGCAGCAGATCGGCGTGATCCTGCTGCTGTCGCGCGGCTATGCGCGCACGCCGTTCGAGCTGTCGCGCAAGATGGCATACGACAGCGGCTCGATGACGCGCATGCTCGATCGCCTCGAGCGCAAGGGACTCGTCGCGCGTTCGCGCAGCGAGCAGGACCGCCGCATGATCGAGCTGGCGCTGACCGAGCGCGGCGCCGACGCCGCGCGCGCGCTGCCCTCGCTGATCGCGACCGCGCTGAACGCGCAGCTCGCCGGTTTTTCCACCGACGAACTCGCGACGCTGACCGGGCTGCTGCAGCGCTTCATCGAGAACGGGCCCGGCCCGGCCGGCTGTCCGAAACCCGACGACGGGCACGACTGACGCGGAGGGTCGCTTGCGCTCGATTGTTCCGATTAAACGTTCGCTTATTTCTCTGTCTGGGCAGAAGATGACGCGACATATGCCCGTCTTCCGCCGCCTGCCGCTCCGCCCCGCCGCGCGTTGCTGCGCTGCGGGCGCGAGCCGATCCTAGGAGATTCCGATGTCCGCCACCACGGCATCCGCCGCGTCCCCTGCCGCCGAACCGGCGCCGCTGTCCGGCGGCGCCCTCGCGCTGCTCACCGTCGGGCTCGCGCTCGGCACGTTCATGGAAGTGCTCGACACGTCGATCGCGAACGTCGCGGTGCCGACGATTTCGGGCAGCCTCGGCGTCGCGACCAGCGAAGGGACGTGGGTGATTTCGTCGTATTCGGTCGCCTCCGCGATCGCGGTGCCGCTGACGGGCTGGCTTGCGCGGCGCGTCGGTGAAGTGCGGCTGTTCACGCTGTCGGTGCTCGCGTTCACGATCGCGTCGGCGCTTTGCGGCCTTGCGTCGAACTTCGAGACGCTGATCGCGTTCCGGCTGCTGCAGGGCCTCGTGTCGGGGCCGATGGTGCCGCTGTCGCAGACGATCCTGATGCGCAGCTATCCGCCCGCGAAGCGCGGGCTCGCGCTCGGCCTATGGGCGATGACGGTGATCGTCGCGCCGATCTTCGGCCCGCTGCTCGGCGGCTGGATCAGTGACAACTACACATGGCCGTGGATCTTCTACATCAACCTGCCGATCGGGATCTTCTCCGCGACCTGCGCGTTCTTCCTGCTGCGCGGCCGCGAGACCAAGACGACGAAACAGCGGATCGACGCGGTCGGGCTCGCGCTGCTCGTGATCGGCGTGTCGTGCCTGCAGATGATGCTCGACCTCGGCAAGGACCGCGACTGGTTCAGTTCGTCGTTCATCGTCGCGCTGGCGCTGATCGCGGTCGTGTCGCTCGCGTTCATGCTCGTCTGGGAAGCGACCGAGAAGGAGCCGGTGGTCGACCTCACGCTGTTCAAGGATCGCAACTTCGCGCTCGGCGCGCTGATCATCTCGTTCGGCTTCATGGCGTTCTTCGGCTCGGTCGTGATCTTCCCGCTGTGGCTGCAGACCGTGATGGGCTACACGGCCGGCAAGGCCGGCCTCGCGACCGCGCCCGTCGGGCTGCTCGCGCTCGTGCTGTCGCCGCTGATCGGCCGCAACATGCACCGGCTCGACCTGCGGATGGTCGCCAGCTTCGCCTTCATCGTGTTCGCGATCGTATCGGTATGGAACTCGACGTTTACGCTCGACGTGCCGTTCAACCACGTGATCCTGCCGCGGCTCGTGCAAGGGATCGGCGTCGCGTGCTTCTTCGTGCCGATGACGACGATCACGCTCTCGAGCATCCCCGACGAGCGGCTCGCGAGCGCCTCGGGCCTGTCGAACTTCCTGCGTACGCTGTCGGGCGCGATCGGCACCGCGGTCAGCTCGACGTTCTGGGAGAACGACGCGATCTACCACCACGCGCGGCTCGCCGAATCGGTGAGCGTCTATGCGCAGAACACGACCGACTATCAGGGCGCGCTGGCGCAGCTCGGCGTCGTCGGCCAGACCGCGAATGCGCAACTGAACCAGATCGTCACGCAGCAGGGCTTCATGATGGCGACCAACGACTTCTTCCACCTGTCGGCGATCGTGTTCGTCGCGCTCGCGGCGCTCGTGTGGATCACGAAGCCGAAGAAGGGCGCGGGGCCGGCGATGGGGCATTGACGGTTCATCGCCCGCGGGACGTGTCCCGTGTCGTCCGGACGGTGGCGTCGCTTCGGCCAAAGTCGGTTCGAATCCAAATCGAACCGCGTCACTCCCTCGCCCGCAAGCCGCCGAACGCCAGATCGTCGCCCGGCGCGATCGGCAGCGTCGCGCGCGCGACCTCGAGCCACGCGCGCGCCGCGTGCGACAGATAGCCCTTCTTCACCCAGCCGAGCGCGATCGCCCACGTGATCTCCGGTTCGACGATCGGCCGGCACGTGAACTGCCCCGCATCGAGCCGCCGGCAGTACGGCTCCGGCAGCAGCGCGATGCCGACGCCCGCATGCACGAGCGCGGCCATGAAATCCCAGTGCCCGCTGCGGCTCACGATCGACGGCGTGAAGCCGACCTGCCGGCAGGCGTCGAGCACCGCGTCGTGCAGCGCAAGGCTTTCCGCATAGAAGACGAACGATTCGCGCGCGAGATCCGCGAGCGGCACGGCCGCGTGGTCCTCCCAGCGCGATTCGCGCGGTGCGACGAGCCAGAGCGGCGCGCGCACCATCGGCAGCCGCTCGAACGTGGCCGGATCGACCGGCTCGAGCAGCCCGCCGAGCTCCAGCTCGCCCGACATCAGCGCCGCCTCGATCATCCGCGCGCCCTGCTCGAACAGCTTCAGCTCGATGTTCGGATAGCGCTGTTTGTACGCGGCGATGATCGGCGTGAACAGCGACCCGCCGAGCGGCGGAATGCCGATCGTCAGCTCGCCGCGGCCGAGCGTGCCCAGGTCGTTCAGCTCCGACTGCAGTTGCGCCTGCGCGGCGAGCACGTCCTGCCCGCGCTGGAACACGATCCGCCCGGCGTCCGTCAGCACCATCTGCCGGCCGTCGCGCAGCAGCAGCGGCGAGCCGATCTCGTCCTCGAGCGCCTTCACCATCTTGCTGATGGTCGGCTGCGTGACGAACAGCTTGTCGGCGGCCGCGGTGAAGCTCTGTTGGCGGACGACCTCGATGAAGTACCGCAGCGCGCGCAATTCCATCGGCGACTCCCCAAAATGGTGCAAATGAACGAATGAATTCCGAATCGGAATGATAAGAATAGAGACAAGTCATTTTATTTATGGATGAGGGAATCCTATACTTGCGACATCCTAGAAATTTCTGTATGTGAGCCCAGCCATGAATCGACCGACCGCCGTTCCCGCCCGTCCCGCCGGTGCCGCGCATGCCGGACGCATCGCACTGCAGGCCGCCGCGCTCGGCGTGCTGTGGCTGGCGGTCGATTGGGCAGTGCGCGCGGTCGGGCTGCCGGTACCGTCCGGCGTGATCGGCCTCGCGGTGCTGCTCGTGCTGCTGTTCTCCGGCCGCGTCGCACCGACGTGGGTGAAGGACGGCGCGAACTGGCTGCTGTCCGACATGCTGCTGTTCTTCGTGCCGGCCGCCGTCGCGGCGGTCCAGTACGGCGGCCTGTTCCGCGAGGACGGCTGGCGGCTCGCGCTGGTCGTCGTCGCGGGCACCGCGTTCGTGATGGTCGCGGTGGCCGTGGCGGTCGATCTCGCCGCACGGCTCGAACGCCGCTTCGTCGTGCAGCGCGTGTACGCCGAACGCCGCCGCGCACGCGCGTAACGCCCTCAGCGAACCGGAGCCCGTCATGTTTGCCGCGTTGTCGAACCTGCCCGCCGATCGCGTGAACGCCGCGATCTCGTTCGGCTGCTTCGTGCTGACCGTCGCGCTGTATTTCGCGTCGAAGCGGCTCTACGCGTACAAGAAGACGCTGCTGTTCTCGCCGCTCGTGTTCGTGCCGGGTGTGCTGGTGCTGCTCGTGCTGCTGACCGGCATTCCGTATTCGGTGTATTTCCGCGACACGCGCTGGCTGATGTGGCTGCTCGGCCCCGCGACGATCGCGTTCGCGGTGCCGATCTACGACTATCGCGACCTGATCCGCCGGCACTGGCTGTCGCTGTCGGTGGGCGTCGCGGTCGGGATCGGCGCGGGCGTATGCGGCTCGCTGCTGCTCGCGAAGCTGCTGCACCTGTCGCCGGAGCTGCAGCGCTCGCTGATGACGCGCTCGGTGTCGACACCGTTCGCGCTCGCGGTGTCCGACAAGATCCACGCGCCGAAGGACCTGACCGCGCTGTTCGTGATCGCGACCGGCATCTGCGGGATGCTGCTCGGCGAGATCGTGCTCGCGCTCGTGCCGATGCGCACGCGGCTCGCGCGCGGCGCGCTGTTCGGTGCGGCCGCGCACGGCGTCGGCACCGCGAAGGCGCGCGAGATCGGCAGCGAGGAAGGTGTCGTGTCGAGCCTCACGATGATGATCGCGGGCGTCGCGATGGTGCTGATCGCGCCGCTGCTGTCGCGGCTGCCGATCTGACGCGCGCCGACAATCGGCTGAGATAGCCGCAAATCCCCCCTCTTTTCCGCCCATCGGGCGCGGCCCGGATGCCGAACAATGCATGCTACGAGTCATCACGCACGCATTCACATGGCCTCCACGACCGCAAATCCGCCCGCCGACAAACCGGCTTCGTCCGGCAAGTTCAAGCGCATCGCGCTGATCGCCGTCATCGCGCTCGGCGCGGCCGCGGCTGCCGCGGCCGGCATGTACGTGTTCATGGGCCGGCAGGGCGCGACCCACGCGAGCGCCGAGCCGGCGCCGCTTGCCGCGCCCGTGTTCTTCCCGCTCGATCCGCTGACCGTGAACCTGCAGTCCGACGACGGCGTCCAGCATTACCTGCGCGTCGGGCTGTCGCTCAAGCTCACCGACCCGAAGGCGCAGGAGCAGCTGACCGCCCGGATGCCGGAGATCCGCAGCCGCGTGCTGCTCGCGCTGTCGAACAAGCATCCCGAGGACATCGCGACGCCCGACGGCAAGCAGGCGCTCGCGCAGCAGCTGCGCAACCTGATCGAGGAGCCGACGCAGCCCGGCAACCAGCGCACGAAGGTCGACGACGTGCTGTTTACCGAATTCGTTGTCCAGTAACGCGGCCGCGAAAGGAGCGCGCATGGGCCACGAAGAATTCATGTCGCAGGAGGAGGTCGATGCCCTCCTCAAAGGCGTCACGGGCGAATCCGACACGGTCGACGAAGAGCGCGACACGGCGGGCGTGCGCCCGTACAACATCGCGACGCAGGAGCGGATCGTCCGCGGCCGGATGCCCGGCCTCGAGATCATCAACGACCGTTTCGCGCGCCTGCTGCGGATCGGCATCTTCAACTTCATGCGGCGCACGGCGGAAATCTCCGTCAGCCAGGTGAAGGTGCAGAAGTACAGCGAATTCACGCGCAACCTGCCGATCCCGACGAACCTGAACCTCGTGCACGTGAAGCCGCTGCGCGGCACGTCGCTGTTCGTGTTCGATCCGAACCTCGTGTTCTTCGTCGTCGATAACCTGTTCGGCGGCGACGGGCGCTTTCATACGCGCGTCGAGGGGCGCGACTTCACCGCGACCGAGCAGCGCATCATCGGCAAGCTGCTGAACCTCGTGTTCGAGCACTACACGGTCGCGTGGAAGAGCGTGCGGCCGCTGCAGTTCGAATTCGTCCGCTCGGAAATGCACACGCAGTTCGCGAACGTCGCGACGCCGAACGAGATCGTGATCGTCACGCAGTTCTCGATCGAGTTCGGGCCGACCGGCGGCACGCTGCACATCTGCATGCCCTATTCGATGATCGAGCCGATCCGCGACGTGCTGAGCTCGCCGATCCAGGGCGAGGCGCTCGAAGTCGACCGCCGCTGGGTACGCGTACTGTCGCAGCAGGTGCAGGCCGCCGAAGTCGAGCTGACCGCGGATCTCGCCGAGATCCCGACGACCTTCGAGAAGATCCTGAACCTGCGCGCGGGCGACGTGCTGCCGCTCGACATCGCGGACACGATCACCGCGAAGGTCGACGGCGTGCCGGTGATGGAATGCGGCTACGGGATTTTCAATGGCCAATATGCGCTGCGCGTGCAGAAGATGATCAGCGCGAGCGACACGATGAAGGAAGGTGGATATGACTGAGCTGAACCCGACGCCGGAACTCGACCCGCAGGCGCTCGCCGATGCCGCGCTGGCGGACTCCGCGGGCGCGCAGCAGGCGGCCGACGCCGATCCGGCAATGGACGACTGGGCCGCGGCGCTCGCCGAGCAGAACCAGCAGCCGGTGCAGGCCGGCGCCACGGGCGCGGGCGTGTTCCAGCCGCTGTCGAAGGCCGCGGCCAGCTCGACGCACAACGACATCGAGATGATTCTCGATATCCCGGTCAAGATGACCGTGGAGCTCGGCCGCACCAAGATCGCGATCCGCAACCTGCTGCAGCTCGCGCAGGGCTCGGTCGTCGAGCTCGACGGGCTCGCCGGCGAGCCGATGGACGTGCTCGTGAACGGCTGCCTGATCGCGCAGGGCGAGGTCGTCGTCGTCAACGACAAGTTCGGGATCCGGCTGACCGACATCATCACGCCGTCCGAACGCATCCGGAAGCTGAATCGATGAGCGTCGCGCCGTCCGGCCGCCGCGCTGCGTTCGCGGCCGCGGCCGCCTGTGCGGCGTCGGCCGTCGGCATGCCGGCGTGCGGCGCCGATCTGAACGCCGTCAATCACGCGGGCGCGATCGCGTCGAGTGTGGTGGTCGGTTCGGCCGCGCCGTCGCTCGGCGTCGGCGCGGTGCTGCAGACGCTCGTCGGGCTCGCGGTCGTGATCGGCCTCGTGTTCGGCTGCGCCTGGCTCGCGCGTCGCTTCGGCTTCCAGCCGGCACGGCGCGGCGGCCCGCTGAAGGTCGTATCGAGCGTCGCGGTCGGCGCGAAGGAAAGCGCGACGATCGTCGAGATCGGCGATACGTGGCTTGTGCTCGGCGTCGCGCCCGGCAATGTGCGGCTGCTGCATACGCTGCCGGCCGGTTCCGCGGCAGCCGCGCCGGTGGAGGCACCCGCCGGTGCCGCGCCGTCCGGACGCGATGCGCCTGGCACGGGCGACCTGTCTGTCAACGGCGCATCGTTCGGTGCGCGCTTTCGCGACGCGCTCGCCGGCGAAGCCGCGAAGCGCCTCGGCCGCGGCAAGGAGCGCTGACATGCGCGCGTGCCGTCGCTGTTCCCTCTTTCTGTAATCCGATGAACCACGTCTTCCTGCGCCGCGCCGCGCGCATCGCGCCTGCGCTGCTTCTCGGCCTCGCCCCCGCGCTTGCGTGCGCGCAGGCGGCCGGCCTGCCCGCGTTCAACGCGAGCCCGGGCCCGAACGGCGGCACGACCTATTCGCTGAGCGTGCAGACGATGCTGCTGCTCACGATGCTGTCGTTCCTGCCGGCGATGGTGCTGATGATGACGGGCTTCACGCGAATCATCATCGTGCTGTCGCTGCTGCGCCAGGCGCTCGGCACCGCGACGACGCCGCCGAACCAGGTGCTCGTCGGCCTCGCGCTGTTCCTCACGTTCTTCGTGATGTCGCCGGTGCTCGACCGCGCGTACACCGACGGCTACAAACCGTTCTCGGACGGCACGCTGCCGATGGAACAGGCCGTGCAGCGCGGCGTCGCGCCGTTCAAGGGCTTCATGCTGAAGCAGACCCGCGAGACCGATCTCGCGCTGTTCGCGAAGATCTCGAAGGCCGCGCCGATGCAGGGCCCCGAGGACGTGCCGCTGTCGCTGCTGGTGCCCGCGTTCGTCACGAGCGAGCTGAAGACGGGCTTCCAGATCGGCTTCACGATCTTCATCCCGTTCCTGATCATCGACATGGTCGTCGCGAGCGTGCTGATGTCGATGGGGATGATGATGGTGTCGCCGTCCACCGTGTCGCTGCCGTTCAAGCTGATGCTGTTCGTGCTGGTCGACGGCTGGCAGCTGCTGATCGGCTCGCTCGCGCAGAGCTTCACGTAAGCGACGGAGGCCCGCAATGACGCCCGAACAGGTAATGACGCTCGCGCACCAGGCGATGATGGTCGGCCTGCTGCTCGCCGCCCCGCTGCTGCTGGTCGCGCTCGCGGTCGGCCTCGTCGTGAGCCTGTTCCAGGCCGCGACGCAGATCAACGAAGCGACGCTGTCGTTCATTCCGAAGCTGCTCGCGGTCGCCGCGACGCTGGTGATCGCCGGCCCGTGGATGCTGACGACGATGCTCGACTACCTGCGGCAGACGCTGCTGCACGTCGCGACGCTCGGCGCCGGCTGAGCGGCGCGCGGCGGCCGGTTCGGATGTTTTCCGTTACGTATGCGCAGCTCAACGGCTGGCTGACCGCGTTCCTGTGGCCGTTCGTGCGGATGCTCGCGCTCGTCGCGACCGCGCCGGTGGTCGGACACGCGTCGGTGCCCGCGCGCGTGAAGATCGGCGTCGCCGCGTTCATGGCGCTGATCGTCGCGCCGACGCTCGGGCCGATGCCGGCCGTCACCGTGTTTTCCGCGCAGGGTATCTGGATCGTCGTCACGCAGTTTCTGATCGGCACCGCGATGGGGTTCACGATGCAGATCGTGTTCGCGGCCGTCGAGGCGGCCGGCGACTTCATCGGGCTGTCGATGGGGCTTGGCTTCGCGACCTTCTTCGATCCGCATTCGAGCGGCGCGACGCCCGTGATGGGCCGGTTTCTGAACGCGGTCGCGATGCTCGCGTTTCTCGCGGTGGACGGGCATCTGCAGGTGCTGGCCGCGTTGACCGCGTCGTTCCAGTCGCTGCCGGTATCGGCCGATCTGCTGCACGCGCCGGGCTGGCGCACGCTCGCGGCGTTCGGCGCGACCGTGTTCGGGATGGGGCTGCTGCTCGCGCTGCCGGTCGTCGCGGCGCTCTTGATCGCGAACCTGGCGCTCGGGATTCTGAACCGTGCGGCGCCGCAGATCGGCGTGTTCCAGGTCGGCTTTCCGGTCACGATGCTGGTCGGGCTGTTGCTCGTGCAACTGATGGTGCCGAACCTCGTGCCGTTCGTGTCGCGGCTGTTCGACATGGGGCTCGACGCGATTGGGCGCGTCGTGCTGGGGTGGCGTTGAGGCGGTGAGGGGCGGCGAATGCGACGCGCTTGGCGCCGCCGGCCGGCCGCTCGACCGCACCGGTGCCCCCAATTGCTGGAAAACCCCTAAACGAATCGCGCCCCCGTGAAAGGTTGCGGAAGGTTTCGCGTTCCTATACTCGATGCGACGATGCAGCAAGCATCGCGCCACACGAATACAACGAACGGAGACAACCCGATGCGACCCATCCTGCGCACCCTCGCCGTCGCAGTCAGCCTGAGCTGCGCGCTCGCCGCGCACCCCGCCCTCGCCGACGACGGCGGCAAGATCACCATCATGGTCGGCGGGATCGCGAAGCTGATCTATCTGCCCGCGCGCCTCACGCAGGAACTCGGCTACTTCAAGGCCGAAGGGCTCGACGTCGAGCTGCTGTCGCAGCCGGCCGGCGTCGACGCGGAGAACGAGCTGCTCGCGGGCGCCGTGCAGGCCGTCGTCGGCTTCTACGACCATACGATCGACCTGCAGAGCAAGGGCAAGGACGTGAAGGCGATCGCCGTGTTCGGCCAGGTGCCGGGCGAGGTCGAGATGGTGTCGACGAAGGCCGCGCCGACGTTCAAGTCGATGGCCGACGCGAAGGGCAAGACGCTCGGCGTGACGGGCCTCGGCTCGTCGACGAGCTTCCTCACGCAGTATCTGGCGCTGCAGCACGGCGTGCCGTCGACGCAGTACACGATGCTGCCGGTCGGCGCCGACGCGAGCTTCATCGCCGCGATCAAGCAGGGACGCATCGACGCCGGGATGACGACCGAGCCGACCGTGTCCGCGCTCGAAAAGATGGGCGACGCGAAGGTGCTGGTCGACATGCGCACCGTGGACGGCACGCGCGCGGCGCTCGGCGGCACCTATCCGGCCGCGAGCCTCTACGTGCAGTCCGCGTGGGCCGATTCGCACAAGGCGCAGGCGACCAGGCTCGCGCACGCGTTCGCGAAGACGATGCAGTTCATCCACACGCACAGCGCGGAGGAAATCGCCGCGAAGATGCCGGCCGACTACCAGAAGGACAAGGCGCTGTACGTCGCTGCGCTGAAGGCGTCGCTGCCGATGTACACCGCCGACGGCAAGATGCCGGCCGACGGCCCGGCGACAGTGCTGAAGGTACTGTCCGCGTTCAATCCGTCGGTGAAGGGCAAGCACATCGATCTCGCGCGCACCTACACGAACGAATTCGTCGCCGCGAAATAGACGCAGGTTCGCGCGCGGGCGGCCCGAGCGCCGTCGCGCGCGCCGTTCCGGCCCGGCTGGCCGGCCAGGCGCCGCCTCGGCGCCCTCTTCACGCGCAGGACTATGCGATGAACCAGGCAGTTTCCGCGAGCACGCCGGCGATCGAGTTTCGCAACGTGTCGTGCCGCTTCATTTCACCGGAAGGCAAGGCGACCGTCGCGCTGCGCGAGTTCAGCATGAGCGTCGCGCGCGGCGAGTTCATCGCGATCGTCGGGCCGACCGGCTGCGGCAAGTCGACGACACTGAACCTGATCACCGGGCTGCTCAAGCCCGCCTCGGGCGAAGTGCGCGTGATGGGCCGCCCGGTCGACGGCATCGATCCGCGCATCGGCTTCGTGTTCCAGGCCGACGCCGTATTCCCGTGGCGCAACGTGATCGAGAACGTCGCGGCCGGCCCGCTGTTTCGCGGCCGCTCGAAGGACGTCGCGTATGCGCAGGCCGAGGAATGGATCCGCAAGGTCGGCCTCGACAAGTTCACCAAGCACTACCCGCATCAGCTCTCCGGCGGGATGCGCAAGCGCGTCGCGCTCGCGCAGACCTTCATCAATCAGCCGGAGATCCTGCTGATGGACGAGCCGTTCTCCGCGCTCGACATGCAGACGCGCACGCTGATGCAGGACGAGCTGCTGCAGCTCTGGTCCGCGAACAAGGGATCGGTCGTGTTCGTCACGCACGATCTGGAGGAAGCGATCGCGCTCGCCGATCGCGTGTTCGTGCTGACTGCACGCCCGGCGACGCTCAAGCGCGTGTATTCGATCGACCTGCCGCGCCCGCGCGTCATGTCGGAGGTGCGCTACGACGCACGCTTCATCGAGATTTCGAAGGACATCTGGCACGACCTGCGCGAAGAAGTGCAGATCGGCTGACAGCAAGGACAGGAGCATGACCGACATGACGCTTCCCCCCACCGCCCTGCCGGCGACGTCCCTCGAGGACGACGAGCGCGCCGCGCAACGCCGGCTGCGCCGCCGGCGCACGCTGATCGTCACGCTGCGGATCGCCGTACTCGTCGTCGTGCTTGGCGGCTGGGAGCTCGCCGCGCGGCTGAAGTGGATCGATCCGTTCTTCTTCTCGATGCCGTCGCTGATCTTCGACCAGATCCGCGACTGGTTCGTGAACGGCACCTCGCAGGGCCCGCTGCTCACGCAGGTCTGGGTCACGCTCGAGGAGACCGCGATCGGCTTCCTGATCGGGTCGGTCGCCGGCGTGATCTGCGGGATCGTGCTCGGCCGCAACAAGCTGATGGCCGACGTGTTCGGGCTGTACATCCAGATCGCCAACTCGATTCCGCGCGTCGTGCTCGGCTCGGTGTTCGTGATCGCGCTCGGCCTCGGGATGGCGTCGAAGATCGCGCTCGCGGTCGTGATGGTGTTCTTCGTCGTGTTCGGCAACGCGTTCCAGGGCGTGCGCGAAGCCGACCGCTACCTGATCGCGAACGCGCAGATCCTCGGCGCGTCGCGCCGGCAGATCACGACGGCCGTCGTGATTCCGTCCGCGCTCAGCTGGATTCTCGCGAGCCTGCACGTGAGCTTCGGCTTCGCGCTCGTCGGCGCGGTGGTCGGCGAATTCCTGGGTTCCAAACAGGGGATCGGCCTGCTAATCTCCACCGCCCAGGGTGCGTTCAACGCGAGCGGCGTGTTCGCGGCGATGATCGTGCTGGCCGTGGTCGCGCTGGCCGCCGACTATCTGCTCACCTGGGTCGAGAAACGGCTGCTGAAGTGGCGCCCCGCCGCATTCTGAGCGCCGCCGTCACGTAGAACACGACACCGCCACCGCGCCGGCCACCCCGGCGCGGCGGCGTTTCGAGCACAAGGAGCGACGATCGATGGCGCACAGCCTGCGCGGACGGCTGCTGTGGTGGCTGCTGCTGCCGCTCGCGGTGTTCGTGCTGATCGCGGCCGCGATGGCCTACGACGCCGCGCGGCGCACCGCCGATCTCGTGCAGGACAGCACGCTCGTCGCGTCCGCACGCACGATCGGCGAGGACATCGAGTGGCGCAACGGACTGCCGGTCGCCGACGTGCCGCCCGCCGCGCTCGAAATCTTCGAATCGCCGTCGCGCGATTCGGTGTTCTACAAGGTGATCGACAGCGACGGCCGTCTGCTGGCCGGCAATCCCGCGCTCGACGTCGTCGCGCGGCACGGCGCGGAGCCCATCGCGTACGACACGACGCTCGACGGCACGCGCTTGCGCGCCGTTGCCTACGACCGCCAGCTGTACGACGAAGGCCAGGTCGATACGGTGACGGTCGTCGTCGCGAAGACGACGCGCTCGCGCAGCGCGATGGTCGCGACGATCTGGCGGCCGCAGCTCGTGCGGCTCGCGCTGATGCTGGTGCTCGCGGTCGTGCTCGTCTATCTCGGCCTCACGTTCGAGCTGCGGCCGCTGATGAAGCTGAAGGACGATGTCGCCGATCGCGGGCCGATGGAGCTGGAGCCGATCCGTCCGGAGCGATTGCAGCATGAGCTGCGGCCGATCGTCGACGCGATCAATCAGTGCATCGCGCGGCTGAACACACACACGGCGACGCAGCGGCGCTTCATCGCCGATGCGGCGCACCAGTTGCGTACGCCGATCGCGGTGCTCGACACGCAGATCCAGTACGCGCAGCAGCGCGGGCACGACGATCGCGAACTCGCGTCGGTGCTCGACAGCATGCAGCGCAGCAGCCGCAAGATGGCCGACGTGACCGACAAGCTGCTGCTGCTCGCGCATGCGGAAGCGACGCCGTCGACGCTGCTGACGCAGCGCGTCGATCTGGCCGCGCTCGTGTCGAGCGTGCTCGAGGAGACGATCGTGCTCGCGCAGCGGCGCGACATCGATCTCGGCGCGGAGCTCGGCGAGCGGCTCGACGTCGCGGGCAGCGGCAGCCTGCTGAGTGCACTCGTGACGAATCTCGTCGACAATGCGGTGCGTTACACGCAACCGGGCGGCTGTGTGACCGTGGCCGCGCGACGCGACGGCGACACGGTCGTGCTCGACGTGATCGACGACGGCCCCGGCATTCCGGCGGAAGCGCGGCCGCACGTGTTCAAGCGCTTCTACCGCGTGTCGTCCGACACGGAGGGCTCGGGGCTCGGCCTCGCGATCGTCAGCGAGATCGCGCAGGCGCACGGCGGCAGCGCGACGCTCGCGCCGGGCCCCGGCAACCGCGGCGTCGTCGTGACGGTGCGGCTGCCTGCGTACGATTGAAGAGAACGCTGCGATGAAACTCCTGCTGGTCGAAGACAACGCCGAACTCGCGCACTGGATCGTGAACCTGTTGCGCGGCGAGGATTTCGCCGTCGACTGCGTCGGCGACGGCGAACGCGCGGACACCGTGCTGAAGACCGAGCGCTACGACGCGGTGCTGCTCGACATGCGGCTGCCGGGCATCAGCGGCAAGGAGGTGCTCGCGCGGCTGCGGCGCCGCAACGACAACGTGCCGGTGCTGATGCTGACCGCGCACGGGTCCGTCGATGACAAGGTCGACTGCTTCGGCGCCGGCGCCGACGACTACGTCGTCAAGCCGTTCGAATCGCGCGAGCTCGTCGCGCTGATCCGGCGGCAGGCCGGCGTCGGCTCGACGCAGCTCGTGTGCGGCGACCTCGTCTATGCGTTCGGCACGCGCGAATTCCGCTGCGGCGACGCGCCGCTCATGCTGCGCCGGCGCGAGCATGCGATCCTCGAAACGCTGATGCTGCAGCAGAACAAGACCGTGTCGAAGGCGCGGCTGATGGACAGCGTGTTCGCGCTCGACGACGAACCGAGCGCGGACGCGATCGACATCTACATTCATCGGTTGCGCAAGCATCTGGCCGCGAGCAGCGCAGAGATCATCACGCTGCGCGGGCTCGGTTACATCCTTCGCGCGAAGGCCGGCACGGCCTGAGCGTTCCTCGCGCGGGGGCCCGCGCCTGCAGTGCGCCGCGTTCCGGCCGCGCCTCCGCTTCGCATCGATTCGCATCCCAATCATCGACTAAACCGTGAGCGGCATGCACGCGCTCGGTGTTTTCACCCATTCGTGCACGGCAACCGGGAAAGCGGCGTGAAGGATTGCGCGCTCTACGATGATGCGCGTCGGTCGACTCGCAGCGACCGGCATGTGCGGGCATCCATTAGGGATACCAATAACCGAATTTCGATGCGGCAGCTCGGAGGAGACGATGTTGAAACGCAAAACCCTGACCCTTTCCATCGCGGCGGCCGGCCTGTGCGCCGCGACCGGCGCGTATGCGCAGTCCAGCGTGCAGCTCTACGGCCTGATGGACCTGAGCTTTCCGACTTATCGCACGCACGCGGATGCGAACGGCAAGCACGTGATCGGCATGGGCAACGACGGCGAGCCGTGGTTCAGCGGCAGCCGCTGGGGGCTCAAGGGCGCGGAAGACATCGGCGGCGGCACGAAGATCCTCTTCCGGCTCGAAAGCGAATACGTGGTCGCGAACGGCCAGATGGAAGACGAAGGCCAGATCTTCGACCGCGACGCATGGGTCGGCGTCGAGGACGAGCGCTTCGGCAAGCTGACGGCCGGTTTCCAGAACACGATCGCGCGTGACGCGGCGGCGATCTACGGCGACGCCTACGGCGCCGCGAAGCTCAGCACCGAAGAAGGCGGCTGGACGAACTCGAACAACTTCAAGCAGATGATCTTCTACGCGGCCGGCCCGACCGGCACGCGTTACAACAACGGGATCGCGTGGAAGAAGCTGTTCTCGAACGGCATCTTCGCGAGCGCCGGCTATCAGTTCAGCAACTCGACCGCGTTCGCGACCGGCTCCGCGTACCAGGCCGCGCTCGGCTATAACGGCGGCCCGTTCAACGTGTCGGGTTTCTACAGCCACGTAAACCATGGCGGCTTTCGAAACCAGACGTTCTCGGTCGGCGGCAACTATACCTTCAGCATCGTGCGCGTGAACGCCGGCTACTTCCGCTACAACGGCGATCAGGGTTCGCTCGGCCAGCGCCACGACAACGCATGGACCGTGTCGCTGAAGGTCGCGCCGCAGGGCCCGCTCGACTACGAACTCGGCTATCAGCAGATGCGCGTCAAGAACGCCGCGTACAACGCGGACGGCTTCACGCCGAACGCGAACCTCGGCGCGTTCAGCCTGACCAACGGCGTCGGCAACGGCTTCAAGGAGACGCTGTACGCGTCCGTGTTCTATCACCTGAGCAAGCGCACCGAGCTGTATCTAGCCGGCGACTATATGAAGCTGCACGGCGGGTATAAGGTCGCGTCGACGTTCGGCTCGAACAACCAGCTCGAACTGACGACGGGTATTCGGACGCGATTCTGATTGCTGCTTCGCGCAGGGCCGGCCGTCGTGCCGTGCCCGCGCGCGGCTCCGCGATTGTCGATACAGGCACGCCGGCGTATTGCACCGGTCGTGCCTTTTTCGTCTTGCGGTGGCAGACGGCCGGTCGGCTGCGAGTGTCGACGCACGAGCGAGGCCTTCGCTGTCGGCTGCCCGCCGATCGCATACCAAAATGGACGCAATACGATATCTCGTCGTCACGCGTTGCTGAAGAATTCAGCGTTTTCGAGGCGCGACGACCGTCGTGTCGCGGCGGCCCGACGGCCGTCAGGTACTGACGCAAATGATATCGACACGACGTTTCCGACGAATCGCCGTTTTCGGCTGGCTAGCCGCCACTTGGCCCGCGTACGCGGCGAGCCTGCTCGACGCGGTCAATGCGGCGCGAGGATTCGACGCGGGCATTGCTGCGGCACGCGAGGCGCGGTTGGCCGGCCACGAGAAGCGCTGGCAAGGGCTGGCAGGTCTATTGCCGCGCGCGCAGATCGACGGCCACTACACGAAACAGGACATTTCGCATCGCTGTTTACGCTTGAACCGCTGGAATGGGGCAAGCGGTTCGCACCGTGCGAAAATCCGGCGGCTGCCGCGCCGCGCGTCCCGTGCCACGCCGACTCGTGATTTCGGGCCATATCAACGCTTGACCTGCGCCGACCGACTCGCTAGCGTTTCGGGTTTGCCCGGGCGGCCGTTGCCGCCGATGCCGCGGCCGCGCCCGACGTTGCCGGCGCGGGCGGCCGGGCCCCCGATGGAAAAGACGATGCAGAAACTCGATGCGGCGAACCCGCTGGCGATGTCGACCGATTTCACGGCCGACAACGTCGCGCGCCTGAAGGCGCTGTTCCCCGAACTCGTGACCGAAGGCCCGGAAGGCGTATCGGTCAACGTCGACGTGCTGAAGACGCTGGTCGGCGATCGCACGGTCAGCGACGCCGACGAGCGCTACGGCTTTCACTGGCACGGCAAGCGCGACGCGCGCCAGGCCGCGCTGACGCCCTCGACCGGCACGCTGCGGCCCTGCCCCGACGACAGCGTCGCATGGGACGACACGCGCCATCTGATGATCGAGGGCGACAACCTCGACGTGATGAAGCTGCTGCACAAGAGCTACGCGGGCAAGGTGAAGCTCGTCTATATCGATCCGCCGTACAACACGGGCAACGACTTCGTGTATGCGGACGATTTCAGCGACAGCATCCGCCACTACCTCGCGATGACGGGGCAGACCGAAGGCGGCGTGAAGCGCAGCACGAACACCGAGGCGAACGGCCGGTTCCATACCGACTGGCTGAACATGATGTATCCGCGGCTGAAGCTCGCGCACGCGCTGCTGTCCGAAGAAGGGCTGATCGTCGTACATATCGACGAGCACGAAGTGCACGCGCTCGTGCTGATGCTGCGCGAGATCTTCGGCGAGGAGAACGAGCTCGGCGTCGCGGTGTGGGACAAGCGCAATCCGAAAGGCGACGCGCGCGGCATCGCCTACCAGCACGAGTCGCTCGTGCTGTTCGCACGCAATGCGGAAACGCTGCTCGAGCGCGCGCCGCTGAAGCGGCCGAAGCGCAACGCGCAGCGCATGCTCGACGCCGCGCACGACGCGATGTACCGCAGCGGCACGCCGAAGGATGCGGCGAAGGCATACCGCGCGTGGGTGAAGGCGCAGACGAACCTGTCCGGCGGCGAGGCGATGTACGACCGGCTGTCGGAGGACGGGCGCGTGTACCGTCTCGTGTCGATGGCGTGGCCGAACAAGAAGAAGGCGCCCGACGAATACTTCACGCCGCTGCTCCACCCGGTCACGGGCAAGCCGTGCGCGATGCCCGCGCGCGGCTGGCGCAATCCGCCGGCGACGATGCAGGCGCTGCTCGAGCGCGGACAGATCGAGTTCGGCCCGGACGAAACCACGCAGCCGCAGCGCATCTACTATCTCGACGAAAACATGTACGAGAACGTGCCGTCGGTGCTGCCGTTCGGTGGTTCCGACGACGCGCTGCTGAAGGCGCTCGGGATTCCGTTCGAGCAGCCGAAGCCGGTCGACTTTGCGGCGGCCGTGATCGGCTGGTGCACGCGCGGCGACGACATCGTGCTCGACTGCTTCGCGGGCTCCGGCTCGACCGGCCACGCGGTGATGCAGGTGAACGCGACCGACGGCGGCGCGCGCCGCTACATCCTCGTGCAGCTGCCCGAACCGCTCGATCGTCGCGACAAGACGCAGCAGGCCGCCGCCGATTTCTGCGCGAAGCTGAAAAAGCCGGCGACGCTCGCCGAAGTGACGAAGGAGCGTCTGCGCCGCGCCGCGCAGCAGGTCGCGCGCGACTATCCGGAAAGCTATGGCGACCTCGGTTTTCGCGTGTACCGGCTCGACACGACGAACGTGATCGAGTGGGATCCGCGCCGCGACGACTTCGACCATGCGCTGTTCGCCTCGGTCGAGCACGTGAAGACCGGCCGCACCGACGACGACCTGCTCGCCGAACTGACGCTGAAGCTCGGCCTCGACCTGTGCACGCCGGTCGAGCATCACACGATCGCCGGCAAGACCGTGCATCTGATCGGGCGCGAGATCGTCGCGTGCTTCGACGCACGTGTGTCGCGCGACGACGCCGAGCCGCTCGCCGACGGGATCGTCGCCCTGCTCGACGCGAGCGGCGCGACGCGCGACGTCACGTGCCTGTTCCGCGACAGCGGCTTCGTCGACGACGTCGCGAAGCTCAATCTCGCCGCGCTGCTCGAACAGCACGGCGTGAAGCGCGTGCGGAGCCTGTGATGCGGCTGCACTTCGAAGCGGATCTCGACTATCAGCGCGACGCGATCGACGCCGTCTGCGACCTGTTTCGCGGCCAGGAATCGTATCGCGGCGACTTCAGCGTGCTCGCGAGCGCGGCGCCCGGCACGACGGCCGCCGCGCAAGGCTCGCTCGGCTTCGCGATGTCGGAGCGCGGCGTCGGCAACCGGCTGTCGCTGACCGACGACGCACTCGCGCGCAACCTCGCCGACGTGCAGCTGCGCGGCGGGCTGCCGCCCTCCGGCTCGCCGGGCTCGCGCGACTTCACGGTCGAGATGGAGACCGGCACCGGCAAGACTTACGTGTATCTGCGCACGATCTTCGAGCTGAACCGCCGCTACGGCTTCACGAAATTCGTGATCGTCGTGCCGTCGATCGCGATCAAGGAAGGCGTGCACAAGACGCTCGCGATCACCGAGGATCACTTCCGGGCGCTCTACGCGGGCGTGCCTTACGACTACTTCCTGTACGACTCCGCGAAGCTCGGTCAGGTGCGCCACTTCGCGGCGAGCGCGACGATCCAGATCATGGTGATGACGGTCGCCGCGATCAACAAGAAGGAAGTCAACAACCTCTACAAGGACAGCGAGAAGACCGGCGGCGAGAAACCGATCGACCTGATCCGCGCGACGCGGCCGATCGTGATCGTCGACGAGCCGCAGAGCGTCGACGGCGGGCTCGAAGGGCGCGGCCGCGAGGCGCTCGCCGCGATGGATCCGCTCTGCACGCTGCGCTATTCGGCCACGCACGTCGACCGTCATCACATGGTGTACCGGCTCGATGCGGTCGACGCGTACGAGCGCAAGCTCGTCAAGCAGATCGAGATCGCATCGGCGATCGTCGAGGATGCGCACAACAAGCCGTACGTGCGGCTCGTCGGCGTGTCGAACCGGCGCGGCGCGATCAGCGCGCGTCTCGAGCTCGACGTCGCGACCGCGAACGGCGTGAAGCGCCAGCTCGTGTCGGCCACCGACGGCGACGATCTCGAGCGCCTGACGAAGCGCGCGCTCTACGCGGGGCTGCGCATCGGCGAGGTGCATGCGGCGAAGGGCGCCGAGTACGTCGAGTTGCGGCATCCCGAAGGCGAAACGTTCCTGTCGCTCGGCGAGGCGTTCGGCGACATCGACACGCTCGCCGTGCAGCGCGAGATGATCCGCCGCACGATCCGCGAGCATCTGGACAAGGAGTTGCGCCTCGCGGAGCGCGGCGTGAAAGTGCTCTCGCTGTTCTTCGTCGATTCGGTCGAACGGTATCGGCGCTACGACGAGAACGGGATGCCGGTCAAAGGCGAATACGCGCTGATCTTCGAAGAGGAATACGCGCGCGCGGCGCGCGTGCCCGCGTATCGCGCGCTGTTCGACGGCGTCGACATCGCGCGCGAGGTCGAACGCGCCCACAACGGCTACTTCTCGATCGACCGCAAGGGCGGCTGGACCGACACGAGTGAAAGCAGCGCCGTCGCGCGCGAGAACGCGGAACGCGCGTACGGGCTGATCATGCGCGAGAAGGAAGCGCTGCTGTCGTTCGACACGCCGCTGAAATTCATCTTCTCGCACTCGGCGCTCAAGGAAGGCTGGGACAACCCGAACGTATTCCAGATCTGCACGCTGCGCGACATCCAGACCGAGCGCGAGCGCCGCCAGACGCTCGGCCGCGGGCTGCGTCTCGCGGTCGACCAGGACGGCGAGCGCGTGCGCGACCCGGGCGTCAACACGTTGACCGTGATCGCGACCGAGCGCTACGAGTCGTTCGCGGAGAACCTGCAGAAGGAAATCGAGGCCGACACCGGCATCCGCTTCGGGATCGTCGAGCAGCACCAGTTCGCCGCGCTGCCCGTGCAGGAAGGCGACGGGCCCGCGCATGCGCTTGGCGTCGAACTGTCGCGCGTGCTGTGGATGCATCTGCACGAGCAGGGCTACGTCGACGCGCAGGGCAAGGTGCTGGACCGGCTGAAGGACGCGCTGCGGCAAAGCGCGCTCGTGCTGCCCGACGCGTTCGAGTCGCTGCGCGCGCCGATCGTCGCGACGCTGCGCAAGCTATCGGGCCGCTTCGCGGTGCGTAATGCCGACGAGCGTCGCGCGATCGCGCTGCGGCGCGATGCATCGGGCAAGGCCGTCGTATTCGGCGACGATTTCCGCGCGCTATGGGATCGCATCCGCCATCGCACCGTGTATCGCGTCGATTTCGACAATGCGAAGCTGGTGCGCGACTGCGCGGCCGCGCTGCGCGACGCGCCCGACATCGCGCGCGCACGCCTGCAATGGCGCAAGGCCGAGATCGACATCGGCAAGTCGGGCGTCGAGGCGATCGAGGTCGGCGGCGCCGGCACCGTGCTGATCGACGAAGGCGAACTGCCGCTGCCCGACCTGCTGACCGAACTGCAGGACCGCACGCAGCTCACGCGCCGCTCGCTCGCGACGATCCTCGCGGACAGCGGCCGGCTCGACGATTTCCGCGTGAATCCGCAGCAGTTCATCGCGGTCGCGGCCGATGCGATCAATCGCTGCAAGCGGCTCGCGCTCGTCGCGGGCATCGCGTACCGGAAGCTTGGCGATCGTCACGTACACGCGCTCGAATCGTTCGAGAGCGAGGCGCTGACCGGCTATCTCCGCAACCTGCGGCTCGAGGCGCGCAAGTCGATCCACGAGGCCGTCGTCTGCGAGACCGACGCGGAGCGCGCATTCGCGGACGCGCTCGAGGCGCACGGCGGCGTGAAGCTGTATGCAAAGCTGCCCGCGTGGTTCCGCGTCGCGACGCCGCTCGGCAGCTATCACCCCGACTGGGCCGTGCTCGCCGAGCAGGACGGCGGCGAGCGGCTGTACTTCGTCGTCGATACGCCGAATGCGGACGGCGATACGCCGACCGAGCACGAGCGCGCGAAGCTCGCGTGCGGCGAAGCGCATTTCCGTGCGCTGGCCGACGGCGACGATGCGGCGCGGTTCGTGCGCGTCCGGCACGTCGACGCGCTGTTCGACGTCGCTGCGGCGCCGACGCGCACGGCGCGGTAAGGCGAGCGTCGGCGGCAATGCTGTCGCCGCCGACGGGACGCGCAGCTGGAGCGGGCGCGCACGTGTCGCGGCGCCTGTCGACATGAAACGAGCATCGCGTCTGCACGACGCGACGCGCGAGCAAAGGGCGCACGCCCGAATGCACGGTAAGCCGGATGCGATTCCGGCGCCGCCATGCGATTCGGACGTGCGCCCTTCCTTTTTTCCTGCAGGCCGCGTTACAGCGTCGTCTTACCGAACGCGTTGCGCTTCGTATGCTTGCCGTGCGACGTCGTGTGCGCGGCATGGCCGTGCGTATGCCCGCGTCCCGGCTGCGTGCCGGCGCGATCGGCGATCGTGTCGGAGCGATCGGCCGCACGCGCGAGGCCCTTGTCGCGATCGCCCGCATGAAAGCCGTTCGAATTGCTCAGCGCTTCGCCGCTCATGTGGCCGCCCGACATGCCGCCCGCATTGCCGCCGGAACCGCCCGCCCCATGACCGCCGCCATTCCCGCCACCGTTGCCGCCGGCCGCCGCGTGTGCGGAGACCGTCCCCAGTGCGAGCAGCGCGGCTGCCAGCACGGACAGATATCGTTGTTTTTTCATCGAGTGCTCCTCCCTTGTGTGTATTCGAGTGACTGCATTCTAGGAACGCACGCGATCGGCGTGCATCGCGACGTTGTAAATGATCGTAACGACGCGCGTTACGTGCTTTGATAGGACGAATACGCCGGAGCCCGGCGATAGCGGAGAAGAAAAATGAAACGCGGAAGCGGCGCCGTGGCGCCCTTCCGCCTGGTGGCTACGCTGACTTACTGCTTCGGCGGCGCCGACTGCGCGCGTTCGTTGCGCTGCTCGGCCTGCTCCTGCGCGTGCTTCTTCGCCATGTGATGGCCGACGACGCAGCCGCCGACGGCGCCTGCCACCGCGTGGTGGCCCGCATAATGGCCGGCGACGCCGCCGACCACCGCCCCTTTCATGCAGCCGGCCGCATGCGCGCTGCCGATCGTTGCGAGCGCAACGATAACGGCGGCGGCACAGGTACGGAAACTTCGAATCGACATCATGCGATCACGCTCCTGTCGCATCGATCAGGCCGACCGGCGAGCCGGCCGGCGTTCAATCCCAGCGGCCACCGCGCCAGCCGCGGTCGCGCTCGCGCCATTCGTGTTCGCGCCACTCGTGACGACGCCATTCGCGTTCACGCCATTCGCGCGCACGCCAGTCGTCGTAGCGATAGCCGACCGGCGCATACGTGACGGGCGGCGGCGCCACATAGACCGGTGCCGGCGCCGTGTAGACGCCCGGCACGCCGATGCCGATCGACAGGTCGACGTGGGCCGATGCCACGCCCGACGCGGCGAGCGCCGCTACACCGATAACCGCACCGAGAAGAAGTTTCTTGCTCATCTCGCGACTCCCTGCACGTATGTCGTGCTTCGTGTGAATACGGTTTGGAGTCTAGGCAACACGCGCGGATACAGGTGAAACCGGTGTGCGAGACCGGTAACGGGCGTTTACGGTCGCTGGCAAGTACTTGTCGGTAAAGGAAAAAACGGCCGTGCGTCGCGCGTGGCGCACGCGCATCGGCATGCGTAATTCGTCGCCGGGGCGGCCGCACAGCGCGACGGCCGCCCCGGCGACGGGCTCGAATTCACGCGCGAATATCGTCGACGCTGCGCAGCCAGTGCACGCTGAACAGCCGGTCCGCGTCGGTCCACACCGTATCGGGCACGAACCCGGCGCGTCGCGCGATCGTGCGAAAGCCGTCGATCGTGAACTTGTACGAGTTCTCGGTGTGGATGCGTTCGCCCGCATCGAAATGAAACACGTGACCGCGTACCTGCACCGTTTGCGCGACGTCGCTGACGAGATGCATCTCGATGCGCTGGCGCTGCGGATCGTAGAACGCGCAGTGCGAGAACGCATCGAGATCGAAGTCCGCGCCGAGCTCGGCGTTCGCGCGCGCGAGCAGGTTCAGGTTGAAGCGTGCGGTTACGCCCTGCGCGTCGTTGTACGCGTCGTGCAGCACGCGCTCGTCCTTCACGAGGTCCGCGCCGACCAGCAGGCCGCCGCCGCGCAGCAGTTGCGCCGCATCGCGCAGGAATGCGTCGGCTTCTTCCGGCGTGAAGTTGCCGATCGTCGAGCCCGGAAAAAAACCGATGCGCCGCCGCGGCGCCGCGGTGAGTTCCGCGAGCTGTTCGGCCTTCGTGTAGTCGGCCGCGATCGGCGCGACGTCGAGCCACGGATACTCGGCGCGCAGCCGCGCGGCCGCGCCGTGCAGATAGTCGGCCGAGATGTCGATCGGCACGTAGCGCAGCGGCGCGTTGGCGCCGTGCGCGGCGAACGCGTCGAGCAGGATGCGGATCTTCTCGAGCGAGCCCGCGCCGAATTCGACGATGTCCGCATGCGGGCCGACGCGCTGTACGATCTCCGCGGCACGCGCGCGCAGGATTCCGAGTTCGGTGCGCGTCGGGTAATACTCCGGCAGTTCGCAGATGCGATCGAACAGCGCGGAGCCCGTCGCATCGTAGAAGTATTTCGGCGGGATGCTGCGCGGCGTGCGCGACAGTCCGTCGATCAGGTCGCGCTCGAACGCGCTCGGCCGCACTTCGCGGGCGGGTAGCTGGCCACCGGTCGTGGCCGTCAGGTCAGACGTCTCGCGCAAGTCGAACTCCCGTGAATTGCCAGCGCGCAGCCGGCGGAAAGAAATTGCGGTACGTCGGCCGTTCATGGCCCGGCGGCGTCGCGATGCTGCTGCCGCGCAGCACCTGCTGGCCGACCATGAACTTGCCGTTGTATTCGGCCGCGACACCGGCAAGCGGCCGGAAGCCCGGATACGGCTCGTACGACGAACGCGTCCACTGCCATACGTGTCCGAGCATCTGCCGGATGCCGTCCGCGCCGAACGCCGCTTCCCATTCGAATTCCGTGGGCAGCCGCGCGCCCGCCCATTCCGCATACGCGGCCGCCTCGTAGAAGCTCACGTGACAGACCGGTGCGTCCGGCGCAAGCGATTCGACGCCGTGCAGCCCGAAGGTGCGCCATCCGTGCGCGGCTTCGTCGTCGGCGATCCAGTACGCGGGCGCTTGCCATCCTTCTCGCTGCACCGTCGCCCAGCCGTCCGACAGCCAGTATTCCGGGCGCGCATAGCCGCCGTCGGCGACGAACGCCGCGAATTCGGCGTTCGTGACGAGCCGATTCGCGATCTCGTACGGCCGCACGAGCGCCGTATGACGCGGCCGCTCGTTGTCGAACGAGAACGTATCGCCGCCGTGACCGATTTCGACGAGCCCGCCCGGCCGATGCAGCCAGCGCAGCGGGCCTGCGTCGCCCGCGGCGAGCGCCTGCGTGTCGGCATCGCTGCGCGGGCGGTAGGCCGGCTTCAGCGGATTGCACGAGAACGCGTGCAGCATGTCGGTGACGATCAGTTCCTGGTGCTGCTGCTCGTGATGCAGGCCGAGTTCGATCTCGGGCGCGATCGTATCGAGCAGCGACGGATCCGCGCCGGCGAGCGCGTTCAGCATCGCTTCGTCGACGTACTGCCGGTACGCGTGCACTTCGTCGAGCGACGGGCGCGTGAGCAGCCCGCGCTGCGGACGCGGATGACGCGGGCCGAGCGCTTCGTAGTAGGAATTGAAGAGGAACTGGAAGGCGTCGTTGAACGGCGTGTAGCCGTGCACGCGACGCATCAGCACGACCGTTTCGAAGAACCAGGTCGTATGCGCGAGATGCCACTTCGTCGGGCTCGCGTCGGGCATCGACTGCACGGCCTGGTCTTCGGCGGACAGCGTCGCCGTCAACGCGACGCTATGGGCGCGCACGTCCTGATAACGGCGCTGAAGCTGGGATGCAAGGAGGCTCATCGGTTTACCGTCCACGTCGCAATTCGCTGCGTTGCGTTGCCGGAAAAAGGAAAGCCTCGCGCTCGGTTGCGCGCGGCTGACGTGCGACCTTCGGTGCTGCGTCCATCGGGCAGCCGGCGCGCACGCCGGGCCGCAAAAGCGGCGTCAGTCCATCTGCCCGTGCAGAACAGTATGGTCCAGAAATGTGAAGGTCGCGAATCGGATTGCGCGGAAAGCGGAAACGAAAGAAATTTGAAAGCATGCGTCGGTGTGCGTGCGGCAATGAGCGGTGAAGCGCTATCGCTTATGCGGCGGCCCGCGCGGACGGCCGCAAGGCGCATGCCCGCCCGGCGGCCTGCTGACGCCTTCTGGCACTCACGCGGCGATCGTCTTGGCGCCGGCATGACATGCGGCGTGGATTCGCGAATGCCGTCGCACGCCGCGACAGCGTTCCCCCGGGCCGATGGACGGGTGGCTTCCGTCATTCGGATCCGCTCGATGCACGTTCGAACCGCCGCACGCATCGCTTTCCGTTTCCCCTCCCCGGCCTCTCGATCGTCACGTGAATTGAAAAATTTTTCGTCGGGATGTCACACGGGCCGGGTGCTCGCTCGTCATGTCATCGGAACCCACACGAAAGGAGAAGGACCATGACCGCGAAACTCAATCCGTTTGCCGTTGCGCCCGCACTGATGAAGGACTGGATGGCCGTATCGGTCGCCGCGGCCGGAAGCCTCGAGCCGACGCTGATCGAGCTCGTGAAGATCCGCGCATCGCAGATCAACGCGTGCGCGAACTGTCTTAACATGCACACCGTCGAAGCGCGCGCGCAAGGCGAGACGGAGCAGCGGATCAACCTGCTCGCCGCCTGGCGCGAGGCGCCCTGCTACACCGACCGCGAACGCGCGGCGCTCGGCTGGACCGATGCGCTGACGCGACTGTCCGAAGGCCACGCGCACGACGCCGCGTATGCCGACCTGAATGCGCACTTTACGCAGGAGGAACAGGTGAAGCTCACGCTGATGATCAACGTGATCAACGGCTGGAACCGGCTGGCCGTCGGCTTCGGGCTATGGGTCGACCCGGCCGAGGCGAAGGCCGCCGCCGCGAAGATGGTGGCCTGATGACGAACGTCGATCCCGCGGACACGATGGGCGACGCGGCCGCGAGCTTCGATCCGCTGCGCCGGATGCTGATTCGCGTCGCGTACCGGATGCTCGGGTCCGTCGCCGATGCGGAGGACGTCGTGCAGGACGCGTTCATACGCTGGATGGACGTCGACCGCACCGCGATCCGCGTGCCCGAGGCGTTCCTGCGGCGGATGGTGATGCGGCTGTGCCTCGATCATCTGAAGTCGGCGCGGTATCGGCGCGAAACGTACGTCGGGCCGTGGCTGCCCGAGCCCGTCGTCGACGAAGACGAACAGGAAGACGTGACGTTGCCGCTGATGCTTGCGCTCGAACGGCTTTCGCCACTGGAGCGTGCGGCGTTTCTGCTGCACGACGTGTTCGGGCTCGAGTTCGACGAAGTCGCCGCGACGATCCAGCGCGAGCCCGCTGCGTGTCGGCAGCTCGCCGCGCGTGCACGCACGCATGTGCGTGAAGCGCGGCCGCGGTTTCGCGTCGACAGGCAGCGCGGAATCGAGCTCGCGGAAGCCTTCTTCGCGGCCTCGCGCAGCGGCGACATGCGCATGCTCGGCGCGATGCTCGCCGAAGACGTGAGCCTGCATTCGGACGGCGGCGGCAAGCGCACGGCCGCAGCCAAACCGGTGTTCGGGTTCGAGCGCGTGATGAAGGTGCACGCGCATTTGGCCGAGCTGTTCGCGACGCAGGCGTCGATGCTCGTGCGGGCAGGCTTCATCAACGGCCTGCCCGGTTTCGTCACGCGCGAAGCCGACGGCGAGCTGCAGACGACGGCGCTCGAGATCGAGGACGGCAAGATCGTCGCGATCTACGTCGTGCGCAATCCGGACAAGCTGAAGCATCTGCATTGATGCGCGACGGCGCGATGCCGAAGCGCAAACGCAATATGCAATGCGGAAAAGAAAAACGCCACGCGAACCTGCCGCGTGGCGTTTGATCATTTGGCGAGCCGGATTGCATGAAGCAATGCGTGCTGCCGGACCCCTTCGATTATTCGTTGGTAGGCTCGATTGGATTCGAACCAACGACCCCCACCATGTCAAGGTGGTGCTCTAACCAACTGAGCTACGAGCCTAAGAAGCCGCGAATTATAGAGAGGGTTTGGGAGTAGCACAAGCCCTTTCATGAAATTTTTTTGACGCGCGTGGTGAGGACGGGCGGGGTGCGATGCGGGAGCGCCGGCGATGGTGCGGTCTGTCTACGGACGTGCGGGCACAGCGCAACGAGTCGGTGTCGTCACGTTATCCACATTGGGCTCTGGATAACCATTCGGCAAGCCTCTGGATTCACAGTGGAGCGATTGAGGATAGGTTCGCGAAGCTGTGAATCGCCGGAAAGTTGTTCTGTGCTGCACAGAGCTGTGCACGCGCATCGCGTGCGGTTATGCATTGCGCTTCGTGTCGACAATTCAGTGCGTTACGGAGGTTATCCACTGTGATGTGGTGGGCTTGTTAACTATCACTACGTATGTATACGAACTCTGTTAACACCTTTGGATAAGCACAGTCCGGCGACTGTGATTCGAGCAGGTTGTGCACTGGATGTGGGGGACGTGTTCGTCGATGTGCGACTCTCGTCACGTTGGCTAAATGGCTCGGCGTTCGAGTACGGCTGCGCCACGACTGAATTGCGATTGATGCGGCCTCGGCAAAGTCGAGCCACGGTTCGTGGCTTCATACATTCTCAACGTTCGTATGAACGATGATTGACCTTAACGTGCTGATTAAACGGTAAAATCCCGCGCGGTTGTACGACAGACACCATCCGAGGGTGCTGAAATAAAAAAAGGGCTGCATCGTGAACATGCCGGATATCAGCGCTGCCATTCGCGGCGGCTTGCTTCAGCAGGACCGTTTACTCAAATTAGACACGCCGCTGGGCGCAGACCTGCTTGCGATACAGCGTGCAGTAGGCCGATCGCGCATCGGACGGGATTACTCGTTCACGCTTGACGTCGTATCGGGCAATGATCGCCTCGAACTCAAGAAACTGATTGCCCAGCCGGCGACGCTGTGGATCGAGCAGGCGAACAAATCCTGCCGGCCGGTCAACGGCTACGTGTACACCGTTCGGCGTCTTGGAGCGAACGGCGGACTCACTACCTATCAGCTGGAGTTGCGCGCGTGGATGCATCTGCTTCGGTTTCGCCGGGACGAGAAGATCTGGATCGACCGGAACGCGGAGGAGATCATTTCCGATGTGCTGAGTGTGCATCCGGAAGCGAGAGGGCGATTTCGCTTTGCTCTGTCGCAGCCTTTGTTGAACCGATCGTTCACGCGGCAAAGTGAAACGGACTGGAATTTCGTGCATCGGTTGATGGAGGACGAGGGGCTCTAT
>NZ_KV786658.1:0-1725 GCF_001806955.1 Burkholderia sp. HMSC10F09 | reverse complement strand
CCCGTCGCGCGCCGCGCTCGCCCGGCGCGGCGCGGGCGCAGTCGAGGCCGCCCTCGAACCGCGCCGCCTCGCGCATTTCGCGCTCCTGTAGAATCCCCCACTCAGTTTGACGCATCGTCCCCGCCGCGCCCCATCCCGGTGCGGCGGCGCGTGTTCCGTGCTCTACCCGGCGCTCAGCACACCTTCCGACGACGCGGGCCGCGGCCGTGCGCCTGTTCACGCCAACAGCGGGCCCTGGAGACGCAGCACCGACAACTACATTCGAAAACCGATCGTCCTGACCATGCAAGCTTCCGAACTGAGCGGCGTGCCTCGCGCCGCCGAACGCGCGCTCACGCGCAGCGACTACAAAACCCTTGGCCTCGCCGCGCTCGGCGGCGCGCTCGAGTTCTACGACTTCATCATCTTCGTGTTCTTCGCGCCCGCGATCGGCCAGCTGTTCTTCCCGCACGACATTCCCGACTGGCTGCGCCAGTTGCAGACGTTCGGCATCTTCGCGGCCGGCTATCTCGCGCGTCCGCTCGGCGGCGTGATCATGGCGCACTTCGGCGACCTCGTCGGCCGCAAGCGGATGTTTACGCTCAGCGTGCTGCTGATGTCCGTGCCGACGCTGCTGATGGGCCTGCTGCCGACCTACGACACGATCGGCATCCTCGCGCCGGTGCTCCTGCTGCTGTTCCGCATCCTGCAGGGCGCGGCCGTCGGCGGCGAAGTGCCGGGCGCGTGGGTGTTCGTGTCCGAGCACGTGCCGTCGCGGCACATCGGCTATGCGTGCGGCACGCTGACCGCCGGGCTGACGGCCGGCATCCTGCTCGGCTCGCTCGTCGCCGCCGGCGTGAACAGCCGCTATTCGACCGCCGAAGTCGCCGCGTTCGCGTGGCGCATTCCGTTCCTGCTCGGCGGTGTGTTCGGGCTGTTCTCCGTGTATCTGCGCCGCTGGCTGCACGAAACGCCGGTGTTCGCCGAGATGAAGGCGAAGAAGGCGCTTGCCGCCGAGATTCCGCTGAAGGCCGTGCTGCGCGATCACGGCCGCGCGGTGATCGTGTCGATGCTGCTCACGTGGATGCTGTCCGCGGCGATCGTCGTCGTGATCCTGATGACGCCCGCGCTGCTGCAGAAGCAGTTCCACCTGACGCCCGCGACCACGCTGTTCGCGAACAGCGTCGCGACGCTGTGCCTGACGGCCGGCTGCATCAGCGCCGGCTCGCTCGCCGGCTGGTTCGGCGCGAAGCGCGTGCTCGGCATCGGCGGCCTCGTGCTCGCCGCGTGCTACTACCTGCTGTTCGCACAGGTCGCCGCCGACGCGTCGACGCTGCCGCTGTACTACGGCATCGCGGGCTTCACGGTCGGCACGATCGGCGCCGTGCCGTTCGTGATGGTGAAGAGCTTCCCGCCGGTCGTGCGCTTCTCCGGCATCTCGTTCTCGTACAACGTCGCGTATGCGATCTTCGGCGGCCTGACGCCCGTGATCGTGTCGCTGATGATGAAGTGGAACCCGATGGCGCCGGTCGTGTATGTCGCGGCGATCTGCGTGCTCGGCGCGATCGCCGTGCAGTTCGCGAAGGATGCGAAGGACGTGACGGCCGCGCGCTGAGCGCGCCCAGGCGCCCGACGAACGAAGGGCCGAATTCCGCACGCGGCGGAATTCGGCCCTTTCGTCTTTGCGCCGCCGCAGCGGCGCAGCGGCGCGGTGGTGCGGTGGCGCGGTGGCGCGGTGGCGCGGTG
>NZ_KV786657.1:0-669 GCF_001806955.1 Burkholderia sp. HMSC10F09 | reverse complement strand
CGACTGTCGTCCCCATGCGGGGATGGGGCCCTCGTAAGCGCTGAAGCGCTAACGATGGCCGACATGAGACAGACTCGTTATAGGGTCAAGCGAACAAGTGCATGTGGTGGATGCCTTGGCGATCACAGGCGATGAAGGACGCGGTAGCCTGCGAAAAGCCCCGGGGAGCTGGCAAACAAGCTTTGATCCGGGGATGTCCGAATGGGGAAACCCACTCCGTATGGAGTATCCATGACTGAATACATAGGTCATGTGAAGCGAACGCGGTGAACTGAAACATCTAAGTAACCGCAGGAAAAGAAATCAACCGAGATTCCCAAAGTAGTGGCGAGCGAAATGGGATGAGCCTTGTACTCTTTATTTGTATTGTTAGCCGAACGCTCTGGAAAGTGCGGCCATAGCAGGTGATAGCCCTGTAGGCGAAAACAGTATGAAAGAACTAGGTGTACGACAAGTAGGGCGGGACACGTGAAATCCTGTCTGAAGATGGGGGGACCATCCTCCAAGGCTAAATACTCGTGATCGACCGATAGTGAACCAGTACCGTGAGGGAAAGGCGAAAAGAACCCCGGGAGGGGAGTGAAATAGATCCTGAAACCGCATGCATACAAACAGTCGGAGCCTCGTAAGGGGTGACGGCGTACCTTTTGTATAATGGGTCAGCGACTT
>NZ_KV786656.1:0-5993 GCF_001806955.1 Burkholderia sp. HMSC10F09 | reverse complement strand
GCTCGCGCCCGCCGCCGCAGCGAACGCTCGCCCGCCATCCGGCGCGATATCCCGAGCGCGTCCTGCCGCGTGCGCGCCCGCCGGGAAAACATTGTTCTCCTTCGTCGTAAACGTCTCAAATGCGCAATATTTGCGCGTACCGATCTGGTTTAGAGTGGCCGCGAATCGATGACGATGCGTCGTGCGGCCGCAGCAGCGGACCGTACCGATGCACCAGAGGAGTAGGAGACAAATGGCTGAAGGCAGGATTACGCAAGTCGAGTCGTTCGGTTTCGAGCGCATCCCCGACGCGTCGCGCTACGCGCGGCCGATCGATCTGTTCCGGCTGCTGTTCGGCGGCTGCAATACGTTTTCCACGTCGGTGCTCGGCAGCTTTCCGGTGCTCGTCGGGCTGTCGTTCAAGGCCGGCGTTTGCGCGATCGTGCTCGGCGTGCTCGCCGGCACCTGCATCCTCGCGCCGATGAGCCTGTTCGGGCCGCGCAACGGCACGAGCGACCCGGTATCGTCCGGCGCGCATTTCGGCATCCACGGCCGGATCGTCGGCTCGTTTCTCGCGCTGCTCACGTCGATCGCGTTTTTCTCGCTCGCCGTGTGGAGTTCCGGCGATGCGCTCGTCGGCGGCGCGCACGACATGGTCGGCGTGCCGGTCAACGGCTTCACGCTCGGCGCCGCGTACATGGTGTTCGCCGTGCTCGTGCTGATCGTCTGCATCTACGGATTTCGTTTCATGCTGTGGGTCAACAAGATCGCGGTGTGGGCGGCAAGCATGCTGTTCGTCGCCGGGCTGTTCGCTTTTGCCGGGCTGTTCGACGTGAACTATGCCGGTACGCTGCACGACGGCAGCGCGGGTTTCTGGGCCGCGTTCGTCGGTGCGGTGCTCGTTGCGCTCAGCAATCCGGTGTCGTTCGCGTCGACGCTCGGCGACTGGGCGCGCTACATTCCGCAGCACACGCCGAAGCGTCGCGTGATGGGCGCCGTGTTCGCCGCGCAGATCGCGACGTTCGTGCCGTTCTTTTTCGGCCTCGCGACCGCGACGATCATCGCATCGAAGGCGCCTGCGTTCATCGCGTCGAACGACTATGTCGGCGGCCTGCTTGCGATCTCGCCGCGCTGGTTTCTGCTGCCGATGTGCCTCATCGCGATCATCGGCGGGATGTCGACCGGCACGACGGCGCTGTACGGCACCGGGCTCGACGTGTCGAGCATGTTCCCGCGCTTGCTGACGCGCGTGCGCGCGACGCTGCTGATCGGCACGATCGCGATCGCGTTCATCTTCATCGGCCGCTTCTGGTTCAATCTCGTCGAAAGCGTGTCGACGTTCTCGACGCTGATCTGCACGTTCAGCTGTCCGTGGATGGCGATCATGGTGATCGGCTACGTGACGCGACGCGGCTACTACCTCGCGGACGACCTGCAGGTGTTCAACCGCGGTTTGCGCGGCGGGCATTACTGGTTCGCGCACGGGTGGAATCTGCGCGCGATGGGCGCATGGCTGCCGGCCGCGTTCGTCGGTCTCGCATGCGTGAACCTGCCGGGCCAGTTCGTGGGGCCGCTCGGTCGTCTGGCCGGCGGGCTCGACCTGAGTGTGCCGGTGTCGTTCGTGGTCGGTGCGGCGCTGTATATCGTGCTGCTGACGCTGTATCCGGAGCCGGACGGCGTGTACGGGCCGCAAGGGCGCCGCTTCGTGCGCGGCGGCACGGCGTCCGCGCGCAGGGGCGGCGCGCCGGCGATTCAGCCGAAGGGGTACTGAGCGTCGCGTTCGCCAATGATGCCGCCGCGCGCGTCAGCCCCGATTCGACGCCTTGACCGTCAGCCTGCAGACCGTCGCGAGCGCGAGCAGGTTCGGGTCGCGTTCGCGACGATGGAGGAAACTCAGGCCGATCGTCTGGCGGATCGTGTGCCCGGCGATCGGCACGAGCGTGATCTTGTGCGCGAACAGGTCGCGCACGCGGCCGGGCAGCAGCGAATAGCCGACGCCGCCCGACACGAGGTTGATCAGCGAGAAGATGTCGCCCACCCGCATCGCGATGTTCGGCGTAATGCTGGCGGCGCGGAACGCTTCCGTGAAGCCCTGATGCGTCGCAAAGCCGTCGCCGAGCGATACGAACGGCTCGTCGCGGCAAGCGCCGAGATCGATCGCATCGCAGCGCGCATACGGCGAATCGACCGGCGCGGCAAAGAACATCTCGTCCTCGAACAGGGCGATCGATTCGATTTCCGCGTCGGGCTCGGGCAGTGCCATCAGCGTCGCGTCGATTGCGCCTTGCCTGAGCTTGTCGAGCAGGTCCGCGTTCGAGCCGAGTACAAGCTCGGCTTGCAACTGCGGACGGCGCTCCTTCAGCGCGATCACGACTTCGGGCACGGTGCGGATCGTGAGCGAATAGAGCGAGCCGATCTTCAACTGACCCGCGCCGTAGCCGGCCGCCTCGCGCGTCGCGCGAATCCCGTCGGTCATCGTCTTGATCACTTCGTCGGCGACTTCGGCCAGCACCTGTGCGGCTTCGGTCGGGAGCAGGTTGCGGCCTTCATGACGGAATAGCGCGCAATGCATGCCTTCTTCGAGCGTATGCAGCGCACGGTGCACGCTCACCGTGCTGACGCCCAGCGCTTCGGCCGCTTTCGCGAGACTGCCGGCTTCCATGAACGCGAGTAGCACCTCGAGCTTGCGGAAGGTGATCTCTTCGTTGATGCGATTGCGCATGGTCGGACGGCGGAAGCAGGTCGATCGAAAATTCTGCCCGAGAACCGCGGTCGTCACAATGCGCGAAAAGCCGGGCGAACGGCGCGCAAGCGGGCCGTTCGCGCGAGAGCGGGACGGCGGCCGCGTGAACGCGATCGCGGCTACTTCGTTCGCGGCCGGTGCCGACATTTAATCTGCGGCTAATGCTTCGCCATCCGGCTTAATTGATGCGCATTTGCTGCGTGCCTATCATCGGTTCACGTCGGACCTATACCGGCAGAGGGCGGCTGGATGCCGGCGTGTGTCGCGCCGCGCGGGCCGGCGTACACCAACGGGCAGGCCGCACGCGCCGTGCCGGCGGCATGGCGCGACGCATCGCGCGGCGCGGCCTCATGAGACTGCAGGAGACACGCATGCGCGCTGATTCAGGTCGGAGCACGCGACATCGGCAAGTGGTTGCCGCTGTCATCGGCAATACCCTCGAGTGGTACGACTTCATCGTTTACGGGTTCTTCTCCGCCATCATCGCGAGACTGTTCTTTGCGGCCGACAGCCAGTACGCATCGCTGCTGATGTCGCTCGCGACGTTCGGCGTCGGCTTCTTCATGCGTCCGGTGGGCGGCATCCTGCTCGGGCTCTATGCGGACCGCAAGGGCCGCAAGGCGGCGATGCAGCTGATCATCCTGCTGATGACGCTGTCGATCGCGATGATCACGTTCGCGCCGACGTATGCGGCGATCGGCCCTGCCGCGCCGATCCTGATCGTGATCGCGCGGCTGCTGCAGGGCTTCGCGACCGGCGGCGAATACGCGAGCGCGACGTCGTTCCTCGTCGAAAGTGCGCCCGCGCACCGGCGCGGCCTGTACGGATCGTGGCAGCTGATCGGCCAGTGTCTCGCGGTATTCTCGGGCGCGGCGATCGGCGCGTGGGCGACGCAGTCGCTGTCGGCCGGTGCGCTCGACAGCTGGGGCTGGCGCGTGCCGTTCGCGCTCGGGCTGCTGATCGGGCCGGTCGGCCTGTGGATCCGCCGCCACATGGAAGAGACCGATGCGTTCGTCCAAGCCAGCAAGTCGCCGGCCGAGCCGCCCGCCAGCGTGGCGCGCGTGCTGCGCGACAATCTGCGCGGCGTGCTGGTGTCGATGGGGCAGACGATCACGGGCACGGCCGTGTTCTACGTGATGCTCGTCAATATGCCGACGTTCGTGAACCGGACCTTCGGGCTGCCGCTCGACGAGGTGTTCCAGGCGCAGATGGCGGCGGTCGCGCTGCTGACGCTGACGATCCCGGTGGCGGCGATGGTGTCCGACCGTATCGGCCGCCGGCCGGTGCTGCTCGCCGGCATGCTGGCGCTGCTGACGGTCACCTATCCGCTGTTCTCATGGCTGGCCGCCGCGCCGAGCATCGGCCGGCTGCTCGTGATGCAGCTGGTGATCTGCACGATCATCGGCGTGACCTACGGTCCCGCGCCGACGGCGCTCGCCGAGCAGTTCACGACGCGCATGCGTTCGACCGGTATTGCGCTCGCGTACAACATCGCGGTGATGATCTTCGGCGGCTTCGCGCCGTTCATCGTTACATGGCTGACGCGCGCGAGCGGCTCGCCCGTCGCGCCTGCCTGGTACGTACTGTTCGCGGCGTCGTTCGGGCTGGCCGCGAGCGTGTTCATGCGCGACGGCGCACCGTGCGTGCTCGCGCGGCGGCAGTTTCGCCGTGAGCCGGTGACCAGCGCCGAGTAAAGCGGCTTGGCGCCCGCGCCGGGCGGCTGGCCGCGCGGTCATGGCCTCGGCGCGGGCCGCAGGGCGACTATCGGTATCGGACCGTTCGATGGCTAGCATCGCAGGTGCAGTCTACTGGGGCCGCCGGCCGATCGTGACGCGGCGATTATTCGGACGCGGTTCGGACCACTGGTATGTCCCGGCTCGACTGCACATTGCTCGGCATCTGTCTGCTCGCCATCGCGATGACGGCGATGGGCTTCGGGCTCGTGCACCGTCGATGAGGTCCGCGATATTCAGCGATCGCCGGGTGTTTCCGCACGAGCCCGCGCTGCGTGCGCTCGCGCGGCGGTCGTCGGTGCATCGACATGGTTGCCCATACGACGATCGCGGCGCGCTCCAGATAGCGCGCGACGCGCGAGCACGCGGCGCATCTTGTCGAAATTGCGACCGAATTTCATCTCGACGGCCTCATCCGCCTGTGCTGTGTATACACCGCGTTCCCGGATGCCGTCAGCGAGGAGCGGCAAGGCCGGTGTTCGGCATCGCCGGCTCGGTGACGGCTGTCGCGTCGGTTGTGATGGGCGCGCATGAGCCTGCTGCCGGCGCGCGGCGAAACCGGCCCGTTGCTGACCGGCGGCGCCGGCTTGGTACTCGGCCTCCTGATGACCGTTGCGTACGGGGACGCATAAGGCGGTGCGAGAGCGGTCGCGCTGTCGTGCGCCGGCGCCTGCCGCACGGCTTGGCCCAATCCTGTCGGAGCTTGTCCCGCGGGCCACTGTCGCGCCCGGCCGTGCGGACCGACACTGGCGCCTCGCGGTCGACGCGAGCCCGTTTCCGGTGTGAACGGCTCGCCCGCCGCGCGTGGCGGCGCCGGCAGCGCCGGGCCGCCGCTCCGTACGATGTGCCAACCGAGAGAACGACCATGCAACACCCGACCATCCGTAACCTTGCCGGCGCAACGGCGCCGACGTCGATCGACGCTGCCCGCACCGCGCTGCTGGTGATCGATTTCCAGAACGAATATTTCAGCGGACGCCTGCCCATTCCCGAAGGCTCGCGCGCGCTCGCGAACGCGCAGCGCGTGGTCGCGTTCGCCGATCGGGCCGGGATGCCGGTCTTTCACGTGCAGCACGTCGGTCCGGCCGATGGCCCGCTCTTTGCGGACGGTAGCGACAGTTTTCGCTTCCATGCCGACCTGCAGCCGGCGCCGCATCACGCGGTCGTGAAGAAGACGTCGGTCAGCGTGTTTCCGACGACCGACATCGACGCGCGGCTGAAGGCGGCGGGCATCGACACGCTGATCGTCACCGGACTGATGACGCACGCGTGCGTCGCCGGCGCGACGCGCGATGCAGTGCCGCTCGGTTATTCGGCGATCGTCATCGAAGATGCGTGCGCGACGCGCGACCTCGACATGGCCGACGGCGGTACCGTCGCGCACCGCGACCTTCATCGCGCGACGCTCGCCGCGCTGTCCGATACGTTCGCCGACGTGCTGACGACCGAGCAGCTGCTCGCGCTGCGCGTGGGTTAAGGACCGCGGCGGCCGATTCGGCCGCCGCGGCGGCGTCAGGGCGTCAGGGCGTCAGGGCGTC
>NZ_KV786655.1:0-11208 GCF_001806955.1 Burkholderia sp. HMSC10F09 | reverse complement strand
CGCGACCGGACGCCCGCGCGCCGCCCGGCGATCGACGCGGTCGGCCGGCTTGCCGAGCCATTCGGCCAGCTGCGCGTCCAGCGCGCGCGCCGGATCGAGCACCGCGTCGACGGCACCCATCTTCACGAGATTGTCGAGCCCCGGTGCGAACACGGCCGTCGACCGCGCCATCTCCTTCAGCACGTCGATCGGCAGCTTCGTCACACGCGACATCGACGGCAGATCCATCACCTCCGGCTCGGCACCGGGTAGCGCAAGCAGCGTGCGCGTCGCGAGCGCGGTCGCGATGAAGGCGCCGGCGGCCGTATGGCCGTACAGCAGCCCGATCGTCCGATGTCCGGCCTGGTCCGCGACCATCAGACACTTCGCAAGATGCGCGAGCGCTTCGTTCAGGCCCAGCAATTCGTCGCGCTTGCTCATCCGCTGGCTGTCGCTGTCGACGAGCACGAGGATCGGCGTCGCGTCGCCGCGCTCGACCGTGTCGAGCACGCGCGCGGACAGCGCGAGCGCCTCGTCGATTCCGAACGGCAGACGCTCGGCGACACCGATCACGTCGACGCGCGCGCCGCCGAGCAACGCGTGGCCGGTCAGCAGCCCGCGCTCGCGCGCGATGGCATGGCCGTGCGGAAACAGCGAATTCAAAACCTCATCGAGCGTCATGCTGCGGCTCCTGCAGTTGGTCGGCGAGCGTCGCGAACGCATCGTCCGGCATGCCGGGGATCGCCTCTGGCACGCGCGCGCCGAGCGCACGCCAGACGTCGAGCGCATCCTCGCAGGCGCCGAAGCGCGCGACGCGCGCGTCGAGGCGCGTCTGCTCGGCGCGCAGCGTCGCGACATCGAGTTTCGGCGCGCGCTCGAGCAGCGCGAGCGCCGCCGCGCGAAACGCGGCCGGCGTGTCGGCGACGTAGCGCTCCGCCCCGCCGATCAGTCGCCGGTGCTTGCCGCCCATCGTGCGCCAGATCAGCGCGCGGTCCTTCGCGTCGAATTCCTCGACGCCGCGGTTGGTCTCGATCACTTCGGGGCCCGATACGCTGATGCGCCCCTGCTCCGACACCGCGAGCGCCGAGCAGCACGCGGCGAGCAGCCCGCCGCCGCCGTAGCAGCCGGCGCGCCCGCCAATCAGCCCGATCACCGGCACGCCGGCCGCGCGCGCGTCGACGAGCGCGCGCATGATCTCGGCAATCGCGAGCTCGCCCGCGTTCGCTTCCTGCAACCGCACGCCGCCCGTATCGAACAGGATCAGCACCGGCGTGCCGCCGCCGCGCGCGGCGCGCAGCAGGCCCGTGAGCTTGGCACCGTGCACTTCGCCGAACGCGCCGCCCATGAAGCGGCCCTCCTGCGCGGCGACGAACACCGGCTTGCCGTCGAGCCGGCCGCAGCCGACGATCATCCCGTCGTCGAACTGCTGCGGCAGGTCGAAAAGCGGCAGATGCGGGCTCGTCACGCGCTCGGCCGGCCCGAGGAATTCGGTGAAGCTGCCGTCGTCGAGCAAGGCATCGACGCGCTGCCGCGCCGACGCCTCGTACCAGCTCGCCGCGTTCGCGACGAATGCGGGCGCGTCGTGGATCGCTTCGGTCATCACACCTCCCCTTCGATTGCGCGCACGGCCTGGGCGAGCCGCAGCGACACCATGTCGGGCCGCGCGCCGCCGTCGTTGATCGACAGCTTCAGGCCGCCCGGCGCGCGCCGTTCGACGAAATCCGACACGACGGCCTGCCACACCGCGCCGAAGCCGACCGCCGCGGTGCGGATGTCGATCTCGCACTCGTTGCCCGGCAGCACGCGCTCGACGAGCACCTCGAGATTGCCGGACGCGACGACGCCGACGAGCGCCATCGGCCGCTCGCCCTTCGCGCGCGCGCGTGCGGTGAACCGATAGTTCAACTGTTCCATGCGCTGTTCCTTACCAGTTGCGGAACCGGGCAGGCGGTGCGTACAGCCCGCCCGACCAGTGCACGAGATCCTTGATCGAGCGCGCGGCGAGCCAGCGACGGTCCGCGTCGAGCGGATCGATACCGAGATCCTCCGGCCGGCGGATCACGCCGCGCTCGCGCAGCCGCTCGACCATCCTGCGGTCGCGGCCGCGGCCGATTTCCGTGTAGCCGGCCACGCCGCGAATCGCTTGCTCGCGTTCGTCGCGGTCGCGGCACATCAGCAGGTTCGCGATGCCTTCCTCGGTGACGATGTGCGTGACGTCGTCGCCGTAGACCATGATCGGCGCCAGATCGAGCTGCAGCTTGTCCGCGAGCTTCAGCGCGTCGAGCTTTTCGACGAACATCGGCACGTTCTTGTCGCCGAAGGTCTCGCCGATCTGCACGACGAGCTTGCGCCCGCGCCGCAGCGCGGCCGGCGTATCGGGATCGGCTTCCGCGCCGGCCTTCAGCCACGGTTCGCTCGGATGACGCCGGCCGCGCGCGTCGCTGCCCATGTTCGGCGCACCGCCGAAGCCCGCGATCCGCTCCGCCGTGACCGTCGACGAATGGCCGGACAGATCGATCTGCAACGTCGAGCCGATGAACATGTCGCACGCATAGAGACCGGCCGTCTGACAGAACGCGCGGTTCGAGCGCAGCGAACCGTCCGGGCCCGTGAACCACACGTCGGAACGCGCGCGGATGTATTCATCCATCCCGACCTCGGAACCGAAGCAATGGATCTGCTCGACCCAGCCCGATTCGATCGCCGGAATCAGCGTCGGGGGCGGGTTGAGCGCCCAGTGCGTGCAGACCTTGCCCTTCAGCCCGAGCTTCGCGCCGTAGGTCGGCAGCAGCAGCTCGATCGCCGCGGTGTTGAAGCCGATGCCGTGGTTCAGGCGCTTGATGCCGTACGGCTCGTAGATGCCCTTGATCGCGAGCATCGCGGTCAGGATCTGCGTCTCGGTGATCGCGGCCGGATCGCGCGTGAACAGCGGCTCCACGTAGAACGGGCGGCCGGCCTCGACGACGAAATGCACGCGATCGCCGGGGATGTCGACGCGCGGCACCTTGTCGACGATGCGGTCCACCTGCGCGATCACGATGCCGTCCTTGAACGCGGTCGCTTCGACGACGGTCGGCGTGTCCTCGGTGTTCGGGCCCGTGTACAGGTTGCCGTCCGCGTCCGCGCTGACCGCGGCGATCAGCGCGACGTGCGGCGTGAGATCGATGAAGTAGCGCGCGAACAGCTCGAGATACGTGTGCACGGCGCCGAGCGCGATCTTCCCGCCGAACAGCAGCTTGGCGATGCGCTGCGACTGCGGGCCCGAATATGCGAAGTCGAGCCGCTTCGCGATGCCGCGCTCGAACACGTCGAGATGCTCGGGCAGCACGACGCCCGACTGCACCATGTGCAGGTCGTGCACCTTCGCGCTGTCGACGTCGGCGAGCGCGGTCGCGAGCAGGTCGGCCTGCTTCTGGTTGTCGCCTTCGAGGCACACGCGATCGCCGGGCCGCAGCACCGCTTCGAGCAGCGCGACCGCGTCGCGCGCATCGACGCGCTTGCCGCGCGCGAACGCCGCGCCGGCCGCAATGCGCGCATCGCGCGCCTGCCGCGCGTGATTCCATCCCGTCATGAACAGTTCTCCTGCTTCGATGGTTCTGCGGCATTCTAAGCCTCGCGGCGCCGCCGATTGATGATGTTGGGCAATGCGACTCAGAGGGCGCCGCGATGGATGCGCGCCGGCGCGTCGCACACGCGAGCGGCCCGCATCCGCGGCAGTCACGCGCCGACCAGCGCGCGCGTCGTGAAGAACAGCAGCGACGGCCCGAGCAGGCAGCCGACGCCCGTATGGAACGTCGCGACGAGCGCGCCGTACGGCACGAGCCGCCGGTCGGTCGCCGCGAGCCCGGCGCTGACGCCGCTGACGGTGCCGGCCAGGCCGCCGAAAATCATCGCGGAGCGCGGCGTCTTCAGGCCCATGAAGTTGGCCGCGACCGGCGTGCCGACCATCACGATGATCGCCTTGACGAGCCCGGTCGCGATGCTGAGCGCGATCACGTCGGAACTCGCGCCGATCGCGGCACCGGTGACGGGTCCGACGATGTACGTGACGGCGCCCGCGCCGATCGTCGTCATGCTGACCGCATCGGTATAGCCGAACGCGCGCGCGACGCACGCGCCGACGATGAACGGCAGCACGGTGCCGAGCAGCAGCGACACGACGCCGACGAGCCCCGCCTTGCGCGCCTCGGTCGGCTGCACTTCGAACGCGGTCGCGACGATCGCGAAATCGCGCAGCATCGCGCCGCCCATCAGGCCGATGCCGGCAAACAGCGGCACGTCGGCCAGCCCCTTCTCGCCGCCGGTCAGCGCGCCGCCGAAATAGGCGAGCGCGAGGCCGATCACGATCGCGATCGCGGAGCCGTGCACACGGCCGAACGTGAGCTTGCGCGACGCGATCGACGACAGCCACATGATCAGGCCGACGAGCGCGAACGACGCGACGAGCCCGTTGTGGGCCACTACCTTTTCGAGCATCTGCAGCATCGCGGCCTCCCTCACTGTTCGTCGAGTTGCGGCACACCGGCGAACGCGGTGTCGTCGCGTCCGGTGCGGGCGAGTACCGCGATGCAGCATGCGCAGATCGCGACGGCGCCGACCGCCGCGAGCAGCGCGACGGGGCCGCCCTTCAGCGCGGCGACGACGTTCTGGTTCGCCGCCATCGCGACGACGACCGGGATGTACATCGCGCCCCAGAAACCGACGCCGGCCTCGGTTTCCTTCGGCAGCCAGCCGCGCCGGTGCAGCCAGAGCCGCAGGCAGATCAGCAGCAGCATCGCGATGCCGACGCCGCCGACGTTGGTTTTCACGCCGATCGCGGCGCCCAGCAGATCGCCGAGAAACAGCCCGGCCAGATGGCAGAACGCCAGCAGCGCGGTTCCGTAGATGATCATGAGTCGTCTCCAAGTCTCTTCGTGACGGCGCCGGAACGCTCGCGGGAACCGATCGCCGCACGCCGATCCGTGCGGAAGCCGTCTCCTGCGGCGGTGCGCCGCGGCCCGGTGCGCCGTCGTGCGGACGCGTTCTCGGGCGGTCGATGGGATGATGCGGTTTCGGGCCGGACGCCGGATGCCGTAGACTGACCGAGGCAGCCGGCGGCGCGACGCGGGTTGCGCGTCCGGGCGTCCGCCATGCGGGCCGACCGGCGCGTGAATCGATACTAGCGCCGCAAAATCCGGCCATTTATGAAGTTGTCGAAACCGATTCAGTGGATTTAGCAATGCGTCCATTACCGCCCGAGCTGCTGCGCAGCTTCGTCGCCGTCGCGCAGTCCGGCAGCTTTACCGCCGCGTCCGAGCGCGTGAGCCTGTCGCAGTCGACCGTGAGCCAGCACATCCGCCGACTCGAGGAGCTGCTCGACCGGCCGCTGTTCGAGCGCGACACGCGCAACGTGCGCCTGTCGCAGCACGGCGATGCGCTGCTGCGCTACGCGGTGCGGATTCTCGAGCTGATGGACGAGGCCGTTACGTCGGTGTGCGGGCCGCCGCTGTCGGGCAAGGTGCGGCTCGCCATGTCGGAGGATTTCGCGTCCGCGCATCTGACGGCCGCGCTCGCGAGTTTCGTGCAGCGCAACCCGGACGTCGAGCTCGCGATCGCGACGGGGCTGTCCGGCGACCTGTTCGATGCGCTCGACGAAGGTCGGCACGATCTCGTGTTCGCGAAGCGGATCGCGGGCAGCCGGCGCGGGCGCGTGATCCGCAGCGAACCGCTGTACTGGTGCACGGGCCCCGATTCGCGGATCACCGGCCACGAGACCGTGCTGCCGCTCGCGCTGCATCCGGAGCCGAGCGTGTCGCGCCGCCGCGTGCTCGAATCGCTCGAAGCGGTCGGGCGGCCGTACCGGATCGCGGTCGTCAGCAGCAGCATCGCGGTGTTGCGCGCGGCCGCGAGCGCGGGGCTCGGCGTCAGCGCGTTCGCCGGCTACGTGATTCCCGCCGGGCTCGCTCGGCTCGATGCGGGGCTGCCGGAACTCGGCGAGCTCGAATACGTGATCGACCGGCCGGCGGCTGCGTCGCGCTCGACGCTCGCGCTGGAAGCGACGCTGATCGCGGCCGCCGCGCAGTTGTAGCGGGCGGTGTCGCATGGCCGCCGTCGCACGGCGGCCGTCGTGCGATCGGCAAGGACGCGGCACGCGCGCCGCTTCGCCGTTACGGCAGGAAACTGCGGCGCCGCGCGTCGATCAGCTCGACGAGCAGCCGGTCGCGCTCGGCCGCCAGCGCCTGCATCGAGCGGTCGCCCTGGATCGCGCGCAACGCGTCGATCAGCTTGCGATCGACCTCCGGATCGAACGACGGCGTGCCGAGGTCGTTCCACCAGCTCGTCATCGGGCCCGACAGATGCTCGAGAAAATGCGCGATCCCGCCCGCGCCGCCGCCGAGGTGATAGGTCAGGCACTGCCCCATCAGCGCCCAGCGCAGCCCGGGGCCCCACGCGACGGCCTTGTCCGCGTCGGCGACGCTCACCACGCCTTCTCCGACGAGGTGATACACCTCGCGAAACAGCGCCGCCGCGAGCCGGTTCGCGACGTGCCCGGCCATCTCCTTGTTCAGCACGATCGTGACCTTGCCGAGCGCATCGTAGAACGCCTTCGCGCGTTCGATCACGGCCGCGTCGGTCGCCTCGCCGCCGACCAGCTCGACGAGCGGAATCAGATGCGGCGGATTGAACGGATGCGCGATCAGGCAGCGTTCCGGATGCTGCTCGCACGCGGTCTGGATATCCGACATCTTGAGTCCCGACGAGCTCGACGCGATCGGCACGTGCGCGGGCAGCACGTCGTCCATCTGGCGGTACAGCGCGCGCTTGAGGTCGAGCCGCTCGGGGCCGTTTTCCTGCACGAAATCGACGCCGTCGAGCGCGCGCACGAGATCGGCGTCGAACGCGAGCCGTGCGCACGCCGCGTCGGCGTCGTCGCCGAGAAACGCGGCCAGCGATTCGCGCAGCCGCGCGTCGGCCTGCGGCGCGGGATCGGTCGCGACGACGTCGAAGCCCTTCGCCAGATAGAAAGCCGTCCAGCTCGCGCCGATCACGCCGGTGCCGACGATCGCGATGCGTTGAATGTCCATGTGCGTCCCGTCTCCATGATCCGTTGATGGCGAGGCGATTGTCGCATCGAAACGGGCGCGCGCGCCGCCCTTGAAATGCGCCGCGCGGCCACTAATTACGCGTTACGCCGCAGCCGCGCCCCGCGCGCTGCCCGTTTCGACCCGGCGGAAGCAGCCGGTCGCGGCCGATGCCGCACCGCTGCGTCTCCCGCGTATGGAGCAATCGAGTTCCGGAGGACCATCATGAGCGGTATCCATTTCGGCAACGACCTGTTCGACGAATTCGCGCGCATGCAGCGGCAGATGGCGAGCCTGTTCGGCGAGCTTCCGTCCGCGATCCGCGCGGTGCGGCCGAACGTCTTTCCCGCGCTGAACATCGGCGCGACCGACGATGCGATCGAGATCGTCGCGTTCGCGCCCGGCATGGCAGCCGGCGATTTCGACGTGTCGATCGACAAGGAACTGCTGACGATCAGCGGCGAGCGCAAGCCCGCGCCGCGCGGCGAAGGCGACGACGTGCGCACCTACGCGCAGGAGCGCTTTCACGGCACGTTCCGGCGCGTCGTCGAGCTGCCGCAGAACGCCGATCCCGACAACGTCACCGCGCGCTACGAAAACGGCTGCCTGCTGATCCGCGTCGGTCGCCGCGAAGCCTCGAAGCCGCGTGCGATCACTGTTCAGTAATCCGGAGGACCCTGCGATGAACACGAATCAGACCCTCACCGAACGCGATCCGGACACCACGCCGACGGCGGCCGCCGAAGCGGCCGGACGCCGGCCGGCCGTCGTACCGGCCGTCGACATCGCCGAAGACAGCCAGCGTGTGACGCTCTGGGCCGACCTGCCCGGCGTGCCGCGCGAGAACCTCGACGTGAAGGTGCACGACAACACGCTGACGATCGAGGCCGAAGCACGCATCGATACGCCGGCCGAACTGCGCGTGCGGCACGTCGAAGTGCGCGCGCCGCGCTTTGCGCGCAGTTTCGTGCTGAGCCCCGATCTCGACACGTCGAAGATCGACGCGAGCCTGCGCGACGGCGTACTGACGCTGACGATCCCGCGCCGCGAAGAAGCGCGGCCGCGCCGGATCGACGTGATCGCCGGCGACGCGTAAGCGATCGCGCGCCGCGTCGCGGCGCACAAGATGAAAGCCCCGCCGGCGTTCGTCTCCGGCGGGGCTTTTTGTCGGCGCGAGATTCGCGTACGCAACCGTCAGCCGAAATCGAACAGATCGAACACCGACTTGCGGCGACGCCGATCGTCATGCCTGCGCCGATCGTCGTACGCGCGGCCGTCGTCGCGGCGATCATCGCGTGCTTCGTACCGCGGCGGCGGCGCGTCGCCCCTGTCGCGCGCAATCAGCTTGTCGAGCTCGCCGCGATCGAGCCACACGCCGCGGCAATCGGGACAGTAATCGATCTCGATCGACTGGCGCTCGGCCATCAGCAGATCGGGGGTTTTGCAGACCGGACATTTCATCGTCGTGCCCTCCTTGCGGCAACGGTGAACGACCCGCCGCGCGACGCGTGCCGCCGTGGCGGCACACTGCGCTCAGCGGCCTTCGACATGTGCTTCGACACGTGCCGCGCGCTTCGCCTTCGCGCGGCGCGCGAGCATGTTCATCCCTTCGACGAAGGCGGAAAACGCCATCGCCGCGTAGATGTAACCCTTCGGCACGTGCGAGCCGAACCCTTCGGCGATCAGCGTCATCCCGATCACGACGAGGAACGACAGCGCGAGCATCACGATGGTCGGGTTGCGGTCGATGAAGCGCGCGAGCGGCTGCGCGGCGAACAGCATCACGGTCACCGCGGCAATCACGGCGATAAACATGATCGGCACGTGTTCGGTCATGCCGATGGCGGTCACGATGCTGTCGATCGAGAACACGATGTCGAGCATCAGGATCTGCCCGACCGCGGCCCACATCGTCAGGCCGGCCGCCCCACCCGACGCGTGCGCCTCGCCGCCGTCGTGCGACACGTGGTGGTGGATCTCGGTCGTCGCCTTCCATACGAGGAACAGGCCGCCCGACAGCAGAATCATGTCGCGCCACGAAAACGCGTGATCGAAGAGCGTGAATACCGGCTCGGTCAGCCGCGCGATCCACGCGACGGTGCCGAGCAGTGCGAGCCGCATCACGAGCGCGAGGCCGATCCCGAGCCGCTGCGTGCGTGCGCGCTGCGCCTCCGGCAGCTTGTTGCTGAGAATCGAAATGAAGATCAGGTTGTCGATGCCGAGCACGATCTCCATCACGACGAGCGTCAGAAGCGCTGCCCAGACGGCAGGATCGGCGGCAAGCGTCAGCAGGGTGTCCATGAAAACGGGCCCATGAAAGTGGAAAGTGCCGATCATACTGCGCGACACACTTCGTAAAAATCAGCGAGAATCTGACTTTTGGTTCGGCTTTTCCGAAGTTTCGACCGATGCTGAATTTCCGCCATCTCTACTACTTCTGGGTCGTCGTGAAGGAAGGCGGCTTCGCGCGCGCGGCCGAACGGCTCGACATGGCCGTGCAGACCATCAGCGCGCAGGTGCGCGAGCTCGAGAAATCGCTCGGCCATGCGTTGCTGCGCCCGGCCGGGCGCGGCGTCGCAATGACCGATGCCGGGCAGGCCGCCTATGCACGCGCGGAAGCGATCTTCGAGATGGGCCGGCTGATTCCGGACGAAGTGCGCGCGGCGGCGAGCCAGCCGACCGTGCGGCTCGCGGTGGGCCTCGCGGACGGTATCTCGAAGCTCGCCGCGCACGCGGTGCTGGCGCCGGTGCTCGACACGCCGACGCTGCGGCTGCTATGCCACGACGGCGAGCACGACGCACTGCTCGCCGAACTCGCGCTGCACCATCTGGATCTCGTGCTCGCCGGCCAGGGTGCGCCGTCCGGATCGAACCTGCGCGTGACGAGCGAGCGGCTCGTCGCGTCGCCGGTCGACTGGTATGGCCCCGCGGCGCTCGTCACGCCCGCGGCGCGCCAGCGCTTTCCGCACACGCTCGCCGAGCTGCCGGTGCTGCTGCCCACCGCGCATTCGGCGCTGCGCGCACGGCTCGACCGCTGGTTCGAGGCGGAGCGGATCGTGCCGCGCGTGGTGGGCGAATTCGAGGACAGCGCACTGATGGCCGTGTTCGCGGCGCGCGGGCTCGGCGTGTTTCCGCTCAGCGAACTGGGCGCGAACGATGCGACGCTGCTGCGCGGGCTGCGACGGCTCGGGCGCGCCGGCGACGTGACCGAGGAGATTCACGCAATCCGCTCGCGGCGCGGCGAGCATCATCCGCTGACGGCGCGCCTGCTCGCCGCCGCGCGTCCGGCGCCGGGCCGCTGAAACGAGCGCGACGTCAAACGAAACTATAATGACGCCCCGGCCATACGCGATTGCCGCGCCTGCGACCCGGCCCCGCCGTTGCGCGACGGCCTTCGCGCGCCGCGCCGGCTCCCTGCGCGCGGCATCTCGCCGAGCCTTTTGAAAGACGCCATGCACAACCGATTCCGCCTGTTTCCCGTTTCGTGCGCGCTCGCGGCCGCGGCCGTGCTCGCGGCGTGCTCGTCGCCGCCCAAACCGATCTACCAGCAGGAACAATTCGACGCGACGACCAGCCCGTATGCGCACACGTTCCATGCGAATTCCGACGCCACCTGCGAAGCCGCGCGGCGCGCGCTGCTGAGCCAGGGCTATGTCGTGTCGTCGTCGCGTAACGACGCGGTCGACGGCAGCAAGAATTTCCAGCCGAGCAACGACATGCACGTCGTGATCGAGTTTCACGTCGTCTGCGCCGACGCGAACGCGGACGGCTCGTCGAGCATCGCGTACGTGAACGCGGTACAGGATCGCTACACGCTGAAGAAGTCGAATACGTCGGCCAGCGTCGGGCTCAGCGTGTTCGGCTCGCTGTCGCTGCCGATCGGCTCGAGCGACGACGCGCTCGTGAAGACCGCGAGCGAGACGATTCCGGCCGGCGTGTTCTACGAGCGCTTCTTCAATCTCGTCGAGCATTTCCTGAAGGTCGATCCCGCGCGCCGCGACCGTGCGGCCGTGAAGGCGGCCGAAAAGGAAGCCGTCACGCCGCTGCCCGAACCGGCGCCGACGCCGCAGGGCGAGCCGATGAAGATGACGACGCCGATCGTGCCGACGCCGCCTGCCGCGCCGGTGCCGCTGTCGACGCCGACCGCCGCGCCTGCGGCCGGGGCAGC
>NZ_KV786654.1:0-7964 GCF_001806955.1 Burkholderia sp. HMSC10F09 | reverse complement strand
GGCCACACGCGCGCTGCGCGGCGCGCGCGTCAGCGTGCGCGTGCCCGATGCGGTCGCGGCCGACGTGCGCCAACTCGCGCGCGACGCGCACGCGAGCGTGTTCGTCGTGCTGGTCGCGGCGTTCGACGCATGGCTCGCGCGGCTCACCGGCGAAACCGACGTCGTCGTCGCGGTGCCGGTCGCGCATCGGCAGCGTGAGGAAACGCGCGCGCTGCTCGGGCTGTTCCTGAACACCGTCGCCCTGCGTGTACGCGTCGCGCCGGCCCAGCCGTTCCGCGCGCTCGTCGATGCCGCGCGCCGCGCCGCGCTCGAAGCGGTCGCGCATCAGGACGTGCCGTTCGAGCGTGTCGTCGATGCGGTGAAGCCGCCGGTCAGGCGCGGCGACGAATGGCTGCGCGTGAAGTTCGCCCAGCAGTTCGACGCGCGGCACGACAGCGTGCTGCCGGGCGCAACGGCGGTCGCGACGCCGGGGCCGGACCTCGCGGCGCGCTTCGATTTCGCGGTCGACTTCACCGACGACGCGAGCGGCATCGAACTCGTCGCCGCCTATGCGACCGACTGCATCGATGCGGATACCGCGCGCGCGTGGCTCGACAGCTATGCGGCGCTGCTCGCGTCGGCCGTGCGCGATCCGCAATGCGCGACGGCCGCGCTGCCGTGCGACGGTGCGCCCGCGTCGCGGCAGCCGCGCGACGGCCGTGCGTTGCGTGTCGAGCATGCGGACGTCGTGGCCGCGTTCGCGCGCCAGGCGGCCGCGTATCCGCATCGGATCGCCGTGGCGGACGCCGCGTCGTCGCTGAGCTTTGCCGAACTCGACGATACGTCGAACCGCGTCGCCCGCGCGCTGCAGCAGCGCGGCGTGTCCGCCGAAGCGCCCGTCATCGTCTGTATCGAGCGCTCGGTGCGCTTCGTCGTCGGGCTGCTCGGTGCGCTGAAGGCCGGCGCGCTCGCCGTGCTGCTCGATCCGGCCCAACCGGCCGCGCGCCTCGCCGCGGCGGCGGCGGACTGCGGTGCGCGCTGCGCGCTCGTCGCAAACACATCTGCATGGCCGCTCGACACGTGCGCACAGCCGCTCGACGTCGACGCGCTCGCGCACGACGCGACGCTCGCGACGGCAGCCGGTGTGCGCGTCGCGCCGCATCCGGAGCAGGGCGCGTATCTGATCTACACGTCGGGGTCGACCGGCACGCCGAAGGGCGTCGTCGTATCGCATCGCGCACTCGCCGACTACGTGCAGGGGCTGCTCGACGAGCTCGCGTTCGCGTCCGAGGCGTCGTTCGCGATGGTCTCGACCGTTGCAGCCGATCTCGGTCATACGACGCTGTTCGGCGCGCTCTGCAGCGGCCGGACGCTGCATCTGCTGCCCGCATCGTGCGCGTTCGATCCCGATGCCTTTGCGGACGAAATGCGCAGCCGCGCGGTCGGCGTGCTGAAGATCGTGCCGAGCCATCTGCAGGCGCTGCTCGACGCGCGCGTACCGGCCGACGTGCTGCCACGCCACGCGCTCGTCACGGGCGGCGAGACGCTTACGTGGGCGCTGGTCGCGCGCGTCGCGGCGCTCGCGCCCGCATGCCGCGTGATCAACCATTACGGACCGACCGAAGCGACGGTCGGCGCGCTCGCGTGCGACACCGCGTCGATCGCCGCCGACGCGCGCGATCCGGCGGCCGGCGTACCGCTCGGCGTGCCGCTGCCGAACGCACGCGCGCTCGTGCTCGACGCGTTCGGCGCCTGCGTGCCGCCCGGTGCGACGGGCGAACTCCATCTCGGCGGCCCGGGCGTCGCGCGCGGCTATCTGAACCGGCCCGCGCAGACGGCCGAGCGCTTCGTGCCCGATCCGTTCACGCCCGGTGCGCGGCTCTACCGCACCGGCGATCGCGTGCGGCTCGGCACCGACGGCCGCATCGCGTTTCTCGGCCGGATCGACGACCAGGTGAAGATTCGCGGCTACCGCGTCGAGCCCGGCGAAGTCAGCGCGGCCGTGCGCGCGGCCGGCCCGATCGCGCAGGCCGAAACGCTCGCGATCGAACACGACGGCCGGCTGCGCCTCGCGACCTTCGTCGTCACGCGCGACGGTGCCGCATTCGACGAAGCGGCGCTGCGCACGGCGCTCGCCGCGACGCTGCCCGACTACATGGTGCCTGCGCAGTGCGTCGCGCTTGCGCGTCTGCCGGTCACCGCGAACGGCAAGATCGACCGCGCGGCGCTGCGCGAGCTGGCGGCGCGACCGGTCGAGCATGCATCGGGCGATGCGCCGCAAGGGCTCGCCGAAACGGTGCTCGCCGAGGTGTGGCAGGCCGTGCTGAAAGCGCCGCGCGTCGGCCGCCACGACAACTTCTTCGAGCTCGGCGGCGATTCGATCCTCGTGCTGCAGGTGATTGCGCGCGCGCGCAAGCGCGGCGTGCGCTTCACGCCGAAACAGCTGTTCGACGGCCCGACGCTCGCCGAGCTCGCGCGCGTTGCGAAGGTCGACGCCGCCGCGACACCGCAGCCGGCCGCCGAGCCTGCGTCGTCCGCCGGCGCCGATATCCAGACGCTCACGCCCGCGCAGCAGCGCTTTTTCGCGCTCGACCTGCCGAATCGCGGCCACTGGAACCAGTCGGTCGCGTTCGACGTGCGCGGGCCGTTCGATGCCGACGCATTCGCGCGCGCGTTCGATGCGGTGCTCACGCATCACGCGGCGTTCCGCCAGCGTTTCGCGCGCGGCACGGACGGAACGTGGCATGCGACCGACGCGGCGGAGCCGTACGATGCGCTGCCGTTCGTCGAGGTCGTCGCGCACGACGAAGCCGACGCGCTCGCGCGCTTCGATGCGCTGCAGCGCCGCCTCGATCTCGCGCGCGGCCCGCTCGCCTGCGCCTGTGCGGCGCGGTTGCCGGACGGGTCGACGCGGCTGTATCTGGCGATTCATCATCTGATCGTCGACGGCGTGTCGTGGCGCATCGTGTTCGACGATCTCGATGCCGCCTACCGTGCCGCCTGCGAGCGTATGCCGGCGCGGCTGTCGGCGCCCGGCCTGCGCGCCGGTGCCTGGGCCGCGCGCCTCGCGCGTGCCGCGACCGATCCGGCGTCGCCGTTCGCGGCTGAAACCGCTTACTGGGCCGCCGCCGCAGAAGGCGACGAACTCGAGCCCGACCGGCCCGACGCGCGTGCGACGAATGCCGACGCGGCCGTCGTCGTACAGACGATCGACGCGACGCTGACGCGCGCCGCACTCACCGACGCGCACGCGGCTTACCGCACGCAGACGATCGAGCTGCTGTGCGCGGCGCTTGCGATCGCGCTGGCCGGCTCGCGCGGCGCGTCGTCGTGTCGCGTCGAACTCGAAGGGCACGGGCGCGAGGCGCTGTTCGACGATGCGGACGCGAGCCGCACGATCGGCTGGCTGACGAGCCACTATCCGGTCGCGCTGCCCGTCGCGGCGAGCGCGCGCGACACGCTCTGCGCGGTGAAGGACACGCTGCGCGCCGTGCCGCACAAGGGGCTCGGCTTCGGCGTGCTCGCGCACTACGGCGATCCGCGCACGCGCGAGGCGTTGGCGGCCGTGCCGCGGCCGCGCGTCACGTTCAACTATCTGGGCCAGTTCGACGCAGCGCGCGATGCGACGCTGGTGCCGCGCGTCGGCGGCGCCGGCATCGAGCGCGATCCGCAGGGCCCGCTCGGCAATCTGCTCGCGATCCACGCGTACCTCGACGCGCAGCCGGACGGTGCGCGCACGCTGAAGCTGCATTGGGTCTATGGCGCACCGCAGTTCGAGCGCGCGACGATCGACGCGCTGGCCGAGCGCTTTGCGGCCGCGCTGCGCGAGCTCGTCGACGCATGCGCAGCACGCCTCGCGCGGCGCGGCGGCGGTGCGACGCCGGGCGATTTTCCGCTTGCGCGCGCAGCCGGCCTCACGCAGGCCGCGATCGAGCGCACGCCGCTCGACTGGCGCACGATCGACGACGTCTATCCGCTTTCGCCGATGCAGCAGGGCATCCTGTTTCATGCGCTGTTCGCGCCCGGCCACGCGAGCTACGTGAACCAGCTCGTCGCGACGGCGACCGCGCTCGAGCCGGCGCGCCTCGTGCGCGCGTTCGCGGCGTCGATCGCGCGGCACGACATCCTGCGCACGAGCGTGATGCCGGACGAAGCGGCGCCGCTGCAATGCGTCCATCGTCATGCGCAGATGCCGGTCGAACAGCTCGACTGGCGCACGCGCGGCGCGACGCTCGACGCGGATTTCGAAGCGTGGCTCGCGGCCGATCGCGCACGCGGCTTCGACTGGCGCGAGCCGCCGCTGATGCGCCTCACGCTGATTCGCGTGACGGACGACGCGTGGCGCATCGTATGGACGCGCCATCACGTGCTGCTCGACGGCTGGAGCACGGCGCGTCTGCTCGCGGACGTGCTGCGCGACTATCGCGATCCCGATGCGGTGTCGCCGTTCGCGCCGCGTCCGGCGCTGCGCTATCGCGACTTCATCGCATGGCTTGGCACGCGCGATCGCGACGCCGACGAACGCTTCTGGACCGAACGGCTCGCGCGGCTCAATGCGCCGACGCTGATCGCCGAACGCACGGCCGACCGTGCGGACGGGCACGTCGTCACGTGGCGCGCGACGATCGACGCGCCGGCATTCGCGCGCGTCGCGCAGACGGCACGTGCACTGAAGCTGACGGTCAACACGCTGGTGCAGGGCGCATGGGCACTCGCGCTGCAGCGCATGACGCATCAGCCGGCCGTCGCGTTCGGCGCGACGGTGGCCGGACGTCCGGACGCATTGCCGGACGTCGACGCCGTACTCGGTCTCTTCATCAACACGGTGCCCGTCATCACGACGCCGGCGCCGCAGCGGCGCGCGTCGGACTGGCTGCAGGCGCTGCAACGCGACAACGCGGCCGCCGCCGAGCATGCGCACACGCCGCTCGCCGACATTCAGCGCTGGGCGCGCGGCGCGGGCGGTGCACTGTTCGACACGCTCGTCGTCTTCGAAAACTACCCGGTCGACGAGCGCACCGGCGATGCCGATCCGCGTGCGCTTGGGCTGACCGACGTGCGCAGCATCGAGGCGACCGATTTCGCGCTGACGCTCGTGATCGAAACCGGTAGTGCGCTGACGATCGACTACGGCTACGACACCGCGCGTCTCGATGCATCGCAGGTCGAGACCTGGCATCGCGCCTTCGCGTGCGCGCTCGACGCGCTCGCACGCATGCCGGACGCGCCGCTCGGCATGCTGTCGATTGCGGACGAGGCCGTGCGCGACGCGCTGACGCGCATGCACGACACCGCGCGCATCTGGCCCGACGCGCAACGACAGCCGCTGCACCGGCAGTTCGCCGATGCCGCGCGCGCGATGCCCGATGCGGTCGCGCTCGAACTGGCGGACGCGCATGGCACGATCCGGCAGATCGGCTATCGCGAACTCGATCGCCGCACGTCGCGCGTCGCGGCCGCGCTGCGCCGGCGCGGCGTGCGGCCCGATACGCCGGTCGCGCTGTGCCTCGAGCGTTCGTTCGACATGGTGATCGCGCTCGTCGGCGTGCTGAAGGCGGGCGCCGCCTATCTGCCGGTCGACCCCGACTATCCGGCCGAGCGCATCGCGTATCTGCTGCACGATGCGCGGCCGGCCGTCGCGATCACGCAGCCGCATCTGCGCGCGCAGGTCGATGCCGCGCTCGGCGAGCGCGCCTCGACGCAGTGGCTGACGCTCGCCGATCTGCTCGACGACGACGTGGCCGCCGACGCCGACGCCGACGCCGACGAACGGCCGGCCGACGTCGACGATGCGCAGCTCGCGTATCTGATCTACACGTCGGGCTCGACCGGCCGGCCGAAAGGCGCGGGCAACACGCACGGCGCGCTCGCGAACCGGATCGCGTGGATGCAGCACGCCTATGGGCTCACGCGCGACGACGTCGTGCTGCACAAGACGCCGTTCGGCTTCGACGTGTCGGTATGGGAGTTCGTGTGGCCGCTCGCGGCGGGCGCGAAGCTCGCGATCGCGGCGCCCGGCGAGCATCGCGATCCGGCGCGGCTCTGTGCCGCGATCGCGGCGCATCGCGTGACGGTGCTGCATTTCGTGCCGTCGATGCTCGCCGCGTTCGCCGCGTATCTCGACGATTTTTCGGCTGCCGCGCAGTGCGCGAGCGTGCGGCTGATCGTGGCGAGCGGCGAGGCACTCGCACCGGAGCTCGTCGCGCGCATGGCGCGGCTGCTGCCGAACGCGACGCTCGTGAACCTGTACGGGCCGACCGAAGCCGCGATCGACGTCTCGCATTGGACCTGCGGCGCGGACGACGCGCGCGCGGCCGCCGTCCCGATCGGGCATCCGATTGCGAACCTGCGGCTGCACGTGCTCGACGCCGCATGGCAGCCGGTGCCGCCCGGCGCGACCGGCGAGCTGTATCTGTCCGGCGCGGGGCTCGCGCGCGGCTATCTCGGCCGGCCGGCGCTGACCGCCGAGCGTTTCGTGCCCGATCCGTTCGCGCCGGGCGAGCGCATGTACCGCACCGGCGACCTCGCACGGCGCCGCGCGGACGGCGCGCTCGACTACCTGGGCCGGGTCGACACGCAGGTGAAGCTGCGCGGCCAGCGGATCGAACCGGGCGAGATCGAGGCGCTGCTGCGCGCGGCGCCCGGCGTGCACGACGCGGTCGTGATCGTGCGCGACGAGCAGCTGATCGGCTACGTCGCACGCGGCGATGGTGCCGCGCTCGATCGCGCGGCGCTGCTCGACACGCTGCGCGCGCAGCTGCCCGCCTACATGGTGCCCGCACAGCTGATCGAACTCGACGCGCTGCCGGTCACGCCGAACGGCAAGTGCGATCGCCACGCGTTGCCGGCGCCCGTGCGTGCGCCGGCCGTCGCGGCCGCGCTCGCGACCGATACCGAGCGCGCGCTCGCCGAGATCTGGCAGCGCGTGCTGCACGTGGACGCGATCGGTCGCGACGACGACTTCTTCCTGCTCGGCGGCCACTCGCTGCTCGCGACGCACGCGCATGCGCAGGCCAATCTGCACTGGGGCATCGCGCTGCCGCTGCGCACGCTGTTCGACGCGCGCACGCTCGCGCGCTGCGCCGCGGCGATCGACGACGCCTGCGCAGCGCGCGGCGCGACCGACGCGGCGAGCACGATCGACGCGCTGCTCGGCGAACTCGAAACCCAATAAGGACGACGGATGACGAAGGTTCAACCCGACTGGCTCGCGCTCGCGACGCGGTTCGCGCAATTGCCCGACGCGCAGCGCGCGGTGTTCATCGACAAGCTCGGCGCGGCCGGCATCGACTTTCGCGTGCTGCCGATTCCGCCGCGCACGCCGCGCAGCGACCGCGTGCCGGCGTCGTTCGCGCAGACGCGGTTGTGGCTGCACGCACGGCTGATCGATGCGCCGCAGGCGTATCACATCACCGAACGGCTCGCACTCACAGGGCCGCTCGATCGGCACGCGCTGCGTGCGGCATGCGATGCGCTGATCGCACGTCACGAGGCGCTGCGCACGACCTTCGACGAAACGGCGGACGGCGTCGCGCAGACGATCCATCCGCCATTGCGCTGCCCGTGGCGCGAAACCGATCTCGAGGCGCTGCCGCCCGCGCAGCGCGACGCCCGCGCGCACGACGTCGCGGCGGCCGACGAAGCCGAACCGTTCGATCTCGGCGCCGCACCGCTCGTGCGCGCGCATCTGCTGCGGTTCGACGCGACGCGGCACTGGCTCGCGCTGACCGTGCATCACATCGTGTCCGACGGCTGGTCCTCGAGCGTGATGCTCGACGAACTCGCGGCGTTCTATCGCGCCTATGCGGACGACCGGCCGGTGTCGCTCGCGCCGCTGCCGATCCAGTATGCCGACTACGCGTTGTGGCAGCGCCGCTGGCTCGATGCCGGCGAGCGCGATCGTCAGCTCGCGTTCTGGCGCGAACGGCTCGACGCGCAGCGCGGCGTGCTGGCGCTGCCCGGCGCGCGCGCACGGCCGGCGCGGC
>NZ_KV786653.1:0-8510 GCF_001806955.1 Burkholderia sp. HMSC10F09 | reverse complement strand
CGACGATCGGCGTCGCGCAGGCCGCGCGCAGCGCGGCGCTGCGGGCCGGATGGCTCGTCAGCGCGACGATCCGCAGGTCGCGGCGCGTGGCGCGCCATTGCGCGACGCACCGCAGTCCGACGTCGCCGCAGCCGACGACCAGCACGCGCGGCCGGCGCAGGATTCGAGTCGCGATCATGTTGGTTGCGAGATCAGTAGCCACCGTTGCGCGGCGCGCAACGGATTTGCATTGTAGCTGCCGTGTGCGACATGCACGGTCCCCACATTTTGTTCTAGTTGGTTCTATGGCATTCAACGTCACTCTCAAGCAAAGCGGCCGGCAATTCCAGGTCGAGTCGGACGAAACCGTGCTGGCGGCCGCGCTGCGCCAGAACGTCCATCTGCCGTACGGCTGCAAGAACGGCGCGTGCGGCTCCTGCAAGGGGCAGATCGTGTCGGGGCAGATCGAACAGGGCCCGCATGCCGCGTCGGCGCTGTCGAACGACGAGCGCACGCGCGGCCTCGCGCTGCTCTGCTGCGCGACGGCGCAATGCGATCTCGAGATCGACGTGCGCGAGATCGCGGGCGTCGACGGCGTGCAGGTCAAGAAGCTGCCGTGCCGGATCGCCGCGCTCGAACGCAAGGCCGACGACGTGATGGTCGTGAAGCTGCAGCTTCCGGCGAACGAGCGTCTGCAGTATCTCGCGGGCCAGTACATCGAATTCATCCTGAAGGACGGCTCGCGCCGCAGCTACTCGATGGCCAATGCGCCGCACGAGGAAGGCCCGGTCGAGCTGCACATCCGCCACATGCCGGGCGGCAAGTTCACCGATCACGTGTTCGGCGCGATGAAGGAGCGCGACATCCTGCGCTTCGAAGGCCCGCTCGGCACGTTCTTCCTGCGCGAAGACTCCGACAAGCCGATCGTGCTGCTCGCATCGGGCACGGGCTTCGCGCCGATCAAGGCGATCATCGAGCACGTCAAGCACGCCGGCATCACGCGGCCGATGACGCTCTACTGGGGCGCACGCCGCAAGAAGGACATCTATCTCGGCGAGCTCGCCGAGCAGTGGGCGCGCGAGATCCCGAACTTCAAGTACGTGCCCGTGCTGTCCGAGCCGGACGACGCCGATCAGTGGACGGGCCGCACCGGCTTCGTGCACCGCGCGGTGATCGAAGATCTGCCCGACCTGTCGGGCTACCAGGTCTACGCGTGCGGCGCGCCGGTGATGGTCGAGTCCGCGCAGCGCGACTTCACGCAGCACCACGGCCTGCCCGCCGACGAGTTCTACGCGGACTCGTTCACGAGCGCCGCCGATCTCGCGCATCCGGTCTGAGTCCGGCGCCGGCCCGCGCCGCCGCGCGTCGCGATGTCACATGCGTGGCATCGCGGCGGTTTACAGTCGGGCGCGGGATGCCTTATGCTTGCGCACATGAACCGCTTCCTGTCCGCTCTCCGACGTCGCCGCTCGCCGCTCCGCCCGGATGCCGCCGGCTCGTCACGGACTCGCGCGTAACCCGCCCCGCTTCACCGGTTACGCACAAGCTGTTCGATCCACCAGCCACGGCATTCCGTGGCTTTTTTATTGCCCGTTTCCGTTTCCACGTCCGCCGGAGTCTGCTGCCATGCCCCTGAACGATTACCCGATCGACTCGCTGATGTACATCACGAACCGCCCCGACATCGTGTTTACGCACGGCAAGGGGTCCTGGCTCTACGATCACACGGGCAAGCGCTATCTCGACTTCATCCAGGGCTGGGCCGTCAACAGCCTCGGGCACTGCAACGAAGGGATCGTCGAAGCGCTGAAGTCGCAGGCCGAGAAGCTGCTGAATCCGTCGCCGGCGTTCTACAACGAGCCGATGGCGAAGCTTGCCGATCTGCTCACGCAGCACAGCGTGTTCGACAAGGTGTTCTTCACGAACAGCGGCGCCGAAGCGAACGAAGGCGCGATCAAGCTCGCGCGCAAGTGGGGCCGCAAGTTCCGCAACGGCGCGTACGAGATCATCACGTTCGATCACAGCTTCCACGGCCGCACGCTCGCGACGATGTCGGCGAGCGGCAAACCGGGCTGGGACACGCTGTACGCGCCGCAGGTGCCGGGCTTCCCGAAGGCCGAGCTGAACAACATCGAGTCGGTCGAGAAGCTGATCAACGAGAAGACGGTCGCGGTGATGCTCGAACCGATCCAGGGCGAAGGCGGCGTGATTCCGGCGACGCGCGAGTTCATGCGCGCGCTGCGCGAGCTGACGCGCCAGCACAACCTGCTCTTGATCGTCGACGAAGTGCAAAGCGGGTGCGGCCGCGCGGGCACGCTGTTCGCCTACGAGCTGTCGGGCATCGAGCCGGACATCATGACGCTCGCGAAGGGCATCGGCGGCGGCGTGCCGCTCGGTGCGCTGCTGTCGAAGGCCGACGTCGCGGTGTTCGAGGCCGGCGACCAGGGCGGCACGTACAACGGCAACCCGCTGATGACGGCGGTCGGCCATTCGGTGATCTCGCAACTGGTCGCGCCGGGCTTCCTCGAGGGCGTGCGTGCGCGCGGCGAATACCTGAAGCGCAGGCTGCTCGAGCTGTCGGAGGAGCGCGGCTTCGAAGGCGAACGCGGCGAAGGGCTGCTGCGCGCGCTGCTGCTCGGCAAGGACATCGGCCCGCAGATCGTCGAGAAGGCGCGCGACATGCAGCCCGACGGGCTGCTGCTGAACGCCGCGCGCCCGAACCTGCTGCGCTTCATGCCCGCGCTGAACGTGACGACCGACGAGATCGACCAGATGATGGCGATGCTGCGGTCGGTGCTCGACACGCTCTGAGGAGAACCCGCCGATGGATGCCGCCGCCGATGCCGTCGTTATCCGCCCGTTCGAACGCGCCGACACCGATGCCGTGCTCGCGGTGTGGCGCGACGCGTTTCCGCATTACGATGCGGCCGGCGCGCCGCCGCACCGCGATCCGCAGCGCTCGATCGAGCTGAAGCTCGCGACGCAGCCGGAGCTGTTCTTCGTCGCGGTCTGCGGCACGCGCGTCGTGGGCACGCTGATGGCCGGCTTCGACGGCCATCGCGGCTGGCTCTATTCGTTCGGCGTCGCCAACGACGTGCGGCGGCTCGGCGTCGGCCGCGCGCTGATCGCGCATGCCGAACGCGCGCTCGCCGCGCTCGGCTGCCCGAAGATCAATCTGCAGGTGCTGCCCGGCAACGACGACGCATGCCGCTTCTACGCGGCGCTCGGCTATCTCGTCGAAGAGCGCATCTCGTTCGGCAAGACGCTGCCAGCGGCCTGACGCGACGGCCGGCAGCGTCGCGTCAGCGCGTGATCGGCCCGGCGTCCGGCAGCGGGTTGCCGAGCGCGTCGGTCGGCACGGCCTGCTTTTCGAACGCGGCGAAATAGGCGGCCCACTGCGTATCGCTCACGCGCACGATCAGCGCGCCGTCCTGCCAGACGTCGTTGTGATCGTTATGGTCGTTGCCTGCGCGGTGCAGGTAGTTCGGGCCCGTCGAGCCCTGGTTCATGTGCGTGTCGTGTATCCCGTTGCCCTGCGCATACGTGCGGCCGAACACGACCACGTCGAACTGCCCCGCCTGCGCGGCGTTCACGAGCCGCAGCAGCGACGGGATCGGCTCGGGATGCTCGGTGCCGTCCATCACCGCGCTCGCGCGCCACGTGCCCGTTTCGTTCAGGATGTCGCTGCGCAGATAGTCGAGCGCCGGCAGCGCGCTTTGCCCGGTGAGATCGGTATAGCCTTCCGGCGCGGCCGCGAGCGTCTGCGTGACCGGATGATGGAAATCGTAGACGAGCTTGTAATACAGCAAATCGTCCGCGTCGTTGGTGCCGACGTTGATCGCGACGTCCCAGTCGCCGCCCGGCACGGCCAGCGTCAGGTGGACGTGATACTGCGTCTCGCCGCCGTGCGGTGAACCTTTCAGTCTTGCGACGGCTTTCACCTTCGCCTTCACGAAACCGTAATCGAGACTCATGCGTGCTCTCCATGCGCCGAGGGGCTCATCATGCTACGCGCTGCGCGTGTCGGCTTGCCGACAGCCGCGCGCCGCCTGCCGTGCCGCATGCGCGGCACGATCGTCGAATGGAGTCGGAATCGCGCACACAGTTCGATGCCGGGCGCCCGACATGAAAAAAGGCCGTCACGACATCGCGTGACAGCCTTTCGAAAGCCCTCGCATGGCGCGGCCTGGCGGCCGCGTCCACGTGTTCGCTCATTCGCCCAGATACGCGGCGCGCACCTTCGGATCGTCGAGCATCTGCTTCGCGTCGCCTTCCATCGTGACCGTGCCCGAATCCATCACGTAGCCACGATCGGCCGCCTGCAGCGCGAGGCGCGCGTTCTGTTCGACGAGCAGCACCGTGATGCCCTCCTTCGAGATCTCGCGCACGACTTCGAAGATCTTCTCGACCATGATCGGCGACAGCCCCATCGACGGCTCGTCGAGCAGCAGCAGCTTCGGCTTGGAGAGAATCGCGCGCGCCATCGCGAGCATCTGCTGCTCGCCGCCCGACAGCGTGCCCGCGAGCTGCGACGCGCGCTCCTTCAAACGCGGGAAGAAGCCGAACATCCGCTCGACGTCCTTCTTGATCTGCTCCTTGTCGCTGCGCAGATACGCGCCCATCTGCATGTTCTCGACGATCGACATCCGGGCGAAGATCCCGCGGCCTTCCGGCACCATCGCGAGGCCGCGCTTGAGCAGCTCGTGCGGCGGCACGCCCTTGATCGACTTGCCGTCGTATTCGATGTCGCCCGCCGAGTACGGCTTCAGGCCCGTGATCGCCTTCATCGTCGTGGTCTTGCCTGCGCCGTTCGCGCCGATCAGCGTCACGAGCTCGCCCTGACGGACTTCCATGTCAACGCCCTTGACGGCCTGAATGCCGCCGTAGTTGACCTGCAAGCCCTTGATTTTCAACATTGCCGCTGCCATCAGTGCACCCCTGCGCCGAGATATGCCTCAATCACCTTCGGATTCTTCTGCACGTCCTGCGGCAGACCCTCGGCGATCACCTTGCCGTAATCGAGCACCGTCATCCGGTTGCACAGGCCCATCACGAGCTTCACGTCGTGCTCGATCAGCAGGATCGTGCGGCCGTCCGCGCGGATCTTGTCGAGCAGACGCGTGAGTTCGACCTTCTCGGTCGCGTTCATCCCGGCCGCCGGCTCGTCGAGCGCGAGCAGCTTCGGATCGGTCGCGAGCGCGCGCGCGATCTCGAGCCGGCGCTGGTGGCCGTACGACAGGTTGCGCGCGGTGTAGTCGGCATACTGCAGCACGCCGACGTATTCGAGCAGCTCGATCGCGCGTTCCTTGATCTCGCGCTCTTCCTGGCGTTCGGCCGGCGTCTGGAACACCGCGCCGAGCAGCCCGTGCTTGGTGCGCACGTGGCGGCCCACCATCACGTTCTCGAGCGCGGTCATCCCGCCGAACAGGCGGATGTTCTGGAACGTGCGCGCGATGCCGGCCTTCGCGACCTGGTGCACGGCCGTCGGCGTGTAGTTCTGGCCGTCGAGCTTGAACTCGCCGGAGTCCGGCGTGTAGAGGCCCGTGATCACGTTGAAGAACGTCGTCTTGCCGGCGCCGTTCGGGCCGATCAGCCCGTAGATCTCGCCTTCGCGGATCTGCAGCCCGACGTCGGACAGTGCCTGCAGCCCGCCGAAGCGCTTGTTCACGCCCTGCACGGACAGTCGGATTTGCTTGTCGCTCATGTGTGGATCCCCTTGTCCGTTGATTACGCGCGCACCGGCTTCTTGCCGTTGCGCTTCGCCAGCTTCGCGATCTTGTCCTCATGCTTCGGCGCGGGCCACAGGCCTTCCGAGCGATACAGCATGATGATGACCATCGCGAGGCCGTACAGCGCCTGACGGATCACTTCGGTATCGACGACGTCGTGGCCGAACAGCGCGTGCTGCAGAGGGCTCATCGTCGAGCGCAGGAATTCCGGGAACACGGCGAGCAGCACCGCACCGAGGATCACGCCGGGGATATGGCCCATGCCGCCGAGCACGACGCACGCAAGCACGACGATCGACTCCCAGAACGTGAACGATTCCGGCGACACGAAGCCCTGGAACGCACCGAACATCGCGCCCGACAGCCCGCCGAACGACGCGCCCATCGCGAACGCGAGCAGCTTCACGTTGCGGGTGTTGATGCCCATCGCCTTCGCGGCGATCTCGTCTTCGCGGATCGCGGCCCACGCACGGCCGATACGCGAGTGCTGCAGGCGCGTACAGACCCAGATCACGAGCAGCGCGCACAGCACGAACAGGTAGTAGTACATGTACACGGACGGCAGCTGGAAGCCGAACAGCGTGTGCGTCTGCGACAGGTTGAAGCCGCCGACGTGCACCGGATCGATACCCGTGATCCCCTTCGGACCGTTCGTGATGTTGACCGGACGATCGAGGTTGTTCATGAAGATCCGGACGATTTCACCGAAGCCGAGCGTGACGATCGCCAGATAGTCGCCGCGCAGCCGCAGCGTCGGCGCACCGAGCAGCACGCCGAACGTCGCCGCGAGCGCCATCGCGATCGGCACGATGATCAGGAACGGCACGTGCAGCCCGTTCGGCGCGAGCGCCGCGATCCACTCGAACTGCGAGGTCAGGTGCGGCGAGCTGAGCAGCGCCGCCGTATAGGCGCCCACCGCGTAGAACGCGATGTAGCCGAGGTCGAGCAGGCCGGCGAAGCCGACCACGACGTTCAGGCCGAGCGCGAGCATCACGTAGAGCATCGCGAAGTCGAGCACGCGGACCCAGTAGTTGCCGCCGGCCGCGCCGATCACGAGCGGGGCGGCGATCACGAACGCCGCGGTCAGGATGCCGATGGTGACGGTCTTCGCGGTGTTGCGCTCTTCGACGAGCGTCGTCGACGATTCGATCGGTTGAATGGATGTCATGTTGTTTGCTCCCTTCCGTTACGCGCGGTCTGCGACCCGTTCGCCCAGCAGGCCCGACGGACGGAACACCAGCACGATGATCAGCACGATGAATGCGAACACGTCCTGGTAGTTACTGCCGAACACGCCACCCGTGAGATTGCCGATGTAGCCGGCCCCGAGCTGCTCGATCAGGCCGAGCAGCACGCCGCCGACCATCGCACCGCCGAGGTTGCCGATCCCGCCGAGCACGGCGGCGGTGAACGCCTTCATGCCGGGGATGAAGCCCATGTAGAAGTGCACGTTGCCGTATTCGGACGCGATCATCACGCCGGCCAGCGCGGCGAGCGCGGAGCCGATCATGAAGGTGGCCGAGATCACGAAGTTCGGGTTCACGCCCATCAGGCTCGCGGTGTTCGGGCTTTCGGCGATCGCACGCATCGCGCGGCCGAGCTTCGTCTTGTGCACGAGCAGCAGCAGGCCGCCCATCACGATGAACGCGACGGCAATGATCACGATTTCGGTGACCGAGATCACGGCGCCGGGCGTCGTGTCGGTCGCCTTGATCACGTTGATCGGATCGGTCGGCAGCAGTTGCGGGAACGGCAGCGGGTTGCGCGACCAGATGATCATCGCGGCCGTCTGCAGCAGGATCGACACGCCGATCGCGGTGATCAGCGGCGCGAGACGCGGCGCGCGGCGCAGCGGCCGGTACGCGACACGCTCGATCGTGAAGCCGACGAACGCGCAGACGATCGCGGCGATGCCGAGGCCGATCGTCAGCGTCGCGATGTTGCCGAGTTCGGGGAAATGGTTCTGCAGCACGGTGATGGCGGACAGCGCGACCATTGCGCCGATCATCAGCACGTCGCCGTGCGCGAAGTTGATGATGCCGAGAATGCCGTACACCATCGTGTAGCCCAACGCGATGATGGCGTACACACTGCCGAGCACCAGCCCGTTGAGGATCTGCTGGACGAAAATATCCATTTAAAGCTCCTTGGCCCGTGCGGCCGGAGGACGTTGCGCCCCGCGGGTAAGCGAGGAATCGCGCCTTCTCGGCGACACTGCGGGTACTAGTCGATACCGGTAAGGGTTGATCGTCCCGGCGCGCGCCGCCCGGCCTGTACGGCCGGACCTGCCGCCGGAGCGGATACAAAAACGGCACCGCACTGTTCCGGTGCCGTCGTGAGTCCCGTCGCTAAATCGTTACGACATCGAGGACGGTGGTGTGGGCCTCCTTGAAGTCGTAGGGCAGCATGCCGAAACGGCCGGCGTCCGGTTTCCCGAAAGCCGCGCCTGGTTCCGTCCGGGCCGGGGCGAACCCCGTATCCCGCCCGATCAGGTTGCGCACCGCGCCGCGCGCGGGCTCGACCGCCTTGCCGGCGCATGCGCCGCCGCCGCCAAGGGTGTGTGCTCCGACGCCGGACGCGCGCACCGCACGACGCGTTGCCGCGCGGCGCGTGCCTCCGGTCCCGGTCGGGACTGCGTCGGAATTCAGCGGACGAAGCAGGCCGCGCGCGATCGCGCGACGGGCCGTCGCGACGCGCTGCTTCGTCGAATCGGAATGAGCGGACATGGAGATCGGCGACGCGACGCCGCTCGCGCGGCCGCCATCCGCCGCCGGCGCGCATTGCGCGGCAACCCGCGTGCCC
>NZ_KV786652.1:0-549 GCF_001806955.1 Burkholderia sp. HMSC10F09 | reverse complement strand
TACCTAGCGTACCTTCGTACTCCTCCGTTACCCTTTGGGAGGAGACCGCCCCAGTCAAACTGCCTACCATGCACTGTCCCCGATCCGGATCACGGACCAAGGTTAGAACCTCAAACAAACCAGGGTGGTATTTCAAGGACGGCTCCACCGAAACTAGCGTTCCGGTTTCATAGCCTCCCACCTATCCTACACAGATCGGTTCAAAGTCCAATGCAAAGCTACAGTAAAGGTTCATGGGGTCTTTCCGTCTAGCCGCGGGTAGATTGCATCATCACAAACACTTCAACTTCGCTGAGTCTCGGGAGGAGACAGTGTGGCCATCGTTACGCCATTCGTGCAGGTCGGAACTTACCCGACAAGGAATTTCGCTACCTTAGGACCGTTATAGTTACGGCCGCCGTTTACCGGGACTTCAATCAAGAGCTTGCACCCCATCATTTAATCTTCCGGCACCGGGCAGGCGTCACACCCTATACGTCCACTTTCGTGTTTGCAGAGTGCTGTGTTTTTATTAAACAGTCGCAGCCACCAGTTTATTGCAACCCCTTC
>NZ_KV786651.1:0-878 GCF_001806955.1 Burkholderia sp. HMSC10F09 | reverse complement strand
GAATACGCGGGCGGCGGCTACAACCAGCTCGTGATGGACGACGCCACCGGGCAGAACCGCGTGCAACTGATGAGCAGCAGCGCGAACAGCCTGCTGCATCTGGGCTACATCATCGATCAGAACGGCAATGCGCGCGGCTCGTATCTCGGCAGCGGGTTCGATCTGCGCTCGGATGCGTATGGTGCGGTGCGCGCGAGTCAGGGGCTGTACGTGACCACGCATCCAAAGGCGGCGAACAGCCAGCCGCTCGACGTGAAGGAAGCGCAGCAGCAGCTCGTGACCGGCGAGAGCCTGATCGAGGCGATGTCGGGCGTGAGCGAACAGCATCAGGCGGAAAGCCTGAAGGAAGCGCACGACACGATGCGCGCGTTCGCGGACGCGACGCAAAGCAGCGTGTCGGGCAGTGCGTCGGGCGGGCGTACTGCGGGCGGTGGAACGGGCAGCGCGAACGCATTCAAGGAACCGGTGATGCTGTTCGGCAGCCCCTCGGGGATCGCGATGTCGACGCAGCAGTCGGTGCACATGGTCGCGAACGATCACGTGAACGTCGCGAGCGGCCAGAGCGTGCACGTGGCCGCAGGCAAGTCGCTGATCGCGAGCATCGGACAGAAGCTGAGCCTGTTCGTGCAGAACGCGGGGATGAAGCTGTTCGCGGGCAAGGGCAAGGTGGAGATCCAGGCGCAGTCGGACAACGTCGAAGTGACTGCGCAGAAGACGGTAAAGGTTGTGTCCGCAACCGACAGGATCGAGATCGCGGCCGATCAGGGGATTCTGCTGACGAGCGGCGGCGGCTATATCCGTATTCAAGGCGGGAACATCGAGATTCATACGCCGGGTGCGGTCGATGTGAAGGGCGCGTCGCATACGTTCGCGGGGCC
>NZ_KV786650.1:0-22765 GCF_001806955.1 Burkholderia sp. HMSC10F09 | reverse complement strand
CGCTCGGCTGACGGCCGCACGCGCCGCGCGGCGCCGGCAGCGGCCGCCGGCGAGGGTCTTTCAAGCGGCCAACGGCGCACGCCTGCGCGTCGCGAGACGGCCACGCGCACTGCGCGCACGCATCGATCTGACCTATCCTGTGCGAAACACGCGACGTGCGCCGCGCGTCGCGCTTCGACACAGGAGCATCGATGGCGAATCACGACGAAGCAACGACGACCCAGGCGCCGCAAGTCGCGCCTGTTCCCCCGGCGCAAGCGTCGGGCCCCGTGTTCATTGCGCCCGAAGCCGATGCACAGGCGCCGGCGCGCAACAACCAGTACGTCCTGAAATCGGGTGACGCGTTCGTGGTCAGCGACGCGCTCGGCGACATCGGCGGCCGCGACGACGGCCTGTTCGTCGACGACATGCGCGTGCTGTCGACGTGGCGGCTGACGTTCGGCGGCCGTGCGCCTTCGCTGCTGTCCGGCGCGACGAGCGCGGACAACGCGTCGTTCACCGCGCACCTGACGAACCGCCCGCTGCCGCCGCTCGGCGGCCGCGAGACGCCCGAGGGCGTGATCCATATCGAGCGGATGCGCGTGCTCGAGGGCGACGTGCTCTACGAGGCGTTGACGCTGACCAACTACGGCGCGACCGAAGCCGAAGTGCCGCTGTCGCTATCGTTCGCGGCCGATTTCAAGGACATGTTCGAGGTGCGCGGCACGCCGCGTCCGAAGCGCGGCACGATTGCCGAGCCGTGCGTCGCCGAAGGCGCGGTGCGGTTGCGCTACGACGGTCTCGACGGCGTCGAGCGCAACGTCACCGTGCATTTCTCGCCGGCACCGGACGCGCTGTCGGTCGACCGCGCCGACTACACGCTGACGATTGCCGCGCAGGCTTGCGTGTCGATCTATCTGACCGTCGCGGCCACGGTCGGCGAGCGGCCGGGAGAAGCGCCGGGCTGCGGCCGCGTCGCGCTGCGCACCGCGCTGGTCGGCGTGCATCGCGCGATGCGCGCGCGGCGCGAGACGATGGCGCGCGTGCGGACCGGCAACCCGCTGTTCGACGCCTGGCTCGACCGTTCGCTCGCCGATCTCGGGCTGCTGACGACGCAGCTCGACACGGGACCGTACCCGTATGCGGGCATTCCGTGGTTTTCGACGCCGTTCGGCCGCGACGCGATCATCACGTCGCTGCAGATGCTGTGGCTGCAGCCGTCGCTCGCGCGCGGCGTGCTGCGCTTTCTGGCCACGCATCAGGCGCACGAGACGTCCGCGTTCCGCGATGCGGAGCCGGGCAAGATCATGCACGAGTTCCGCCGCAGCGAGATGGCGGCAACCGGCGAAGTGCCGTTCGCGCTCTACTACGGCGGCGTCGATACCACGCCGCTGTTCATCGTCCTCGCCGGCGCATACGCCGAACGTACGGGCGACGACACGCTGATCGACGAGCTGTGGCCGGCGCTCGAGAGCGCCGCGCGCTGGGTGATCGACAAGTGCGACCGCAATCCGTACGGGCTGCTCGACTATCAGCGCACGTCGGAGCGCGGCCTCGCCAATCAGGGCTGGAAGGACAGCCACGATTCGGTGTTCCACGCGGACGGCCGTTTCCCGGACGGCCCGATCGCGCTCGTCGAGGTGCAGGCGTATGCGTGCGCGGCGCTCGACGCGATGGCCGCGTGCTCGCGGCGGCGCGGCCACTCGGCCGATGCGACGCGCTACGCATTGCGTGCGAAGACGCTGCGCGAGCAGGTCGAAGCGTTGTTCTGGATGCCGGAGTCGGGCTTCTACGGCATCGCGCTCGACGGGCACGGCGACCTGTGCCGCGTGCTCGCATCGAACGCCGGGCACCTGCTCGCGTTCGGCCTGCCCGAGCACGCGCGCGGCGCGGCGGTCGCCGGCGTGCTCGGCTCGACGCTGTTCCAGACGGGCTGGGGCGTGCGCACGCTCGCGGCCGGCCAGCCGCGCTTCAATCCGATGGCGTATCACAACGGGTCCGTGTGGCCGCACGACAATGCGCTAATCGCGCGCGGGCTTGCGCGCTATGGCGACAAGACGGCCGCGGTGAACCTGCTCGGTGCGCTGTTCGAAGCGGCCGTGAGCTTCGAGATGCGGCTGCCGGAACTGTTCTGCGGTTTTCCGCGCCGGCGCGGCGAGCCGCCGACCGCGTATCCGGTCGCATGCCTGCCGCAGGCGTGGGCGGCGGGTGCGCCGTTCATGATGCTGCAGGCGTGTCTCGGCGTCAGCATCGATGCGGCGCGCCTGGAAGTGCGCGTCGAACGCCCGGCGCTGCCCGAAGGTGTTTCGTGGCTGCGCATCGACGATCTGCGCGTGGGCGAGGAGACCGTGTCGCTGACGTTCCGCCGCGTCGACGGGCAGGTCGTCGCGGCTGCGTCGGAGCCGGGGCGCGTGAACGTCGTCGCCGTGCTGTAACGGCGCCCGCGCGGGCGTGGCGCGATGACGCGCCACGTTCGCGCAGCGCGGCATAGAATCGACACATGACCGTTGAACCCACGCGGAGGAACACGATGGCGACCGACAACCGGCCGGACGACGGCGAGCACAAGCTCGAAAATCTCGAGGCGGCAGTCGACCACCTGCACAGGTCGATCGAATCGCAGAGCATCGCGGTCGGTGCCGCGAAGGGCATTCTGTTCAGCCTGATCGAAACGCTCGGCGCGCTGATCGGCGACCCGGACCTGCCCGAGCATGCGCGCTCGGGCTACGAAGCGCTGCGCGACAAGGCGAACGAACTGCGCGGCGGCCTCGAGCGCCATTGAGCCGCCCGGCCCCGCTGCCCGTTTCCGCGAAAACATCGCAAAACGCCGTCCGCTCAATGCCTTACGTACGCGATGCGCAGGATATCCACAAGCTTGCCAACACAAACTGTGGAGAACCGGCATCGCGCGGCGCGCCCGCGCCGCGCATCGTACGCGAACCGCCACCCGCTGCCGCCGCGTTGACGCGCCGCGGCATCGTCGCAAATTCCCCCTTTGTATCAAGACGTTACAGCCCGCATCGACGGGATATCCACAGGCTTGCCAACAAAATCTGTGGACAAGCGCCGGCCGATTATGTCGCTTCAGCGTGGAATCCGGCGCGTCGCGACATCGCGCTCGGCCGTTGCCGCGCGCGCTGCCCGATGGCCGAGTCGGCGCCGTAAATCGTGCGCGATCAAGGGCTTAGCGCCCGGATACCCAGGATATCCACATCCTTGCCAACAAAATCTGTGGACAAGCGACGCGTCGCTCAGTCGGCATCCGCAGCTGCCGAGGCGGCCGCGGATGCCTCGGCCGTAATCCAGTCGCGAAACAGCGTCATCGCGGGCGTCAGCGGTTTCGACTTCAGCGACGTGAGCCAGTAGCCGCCCGCGTGCACGTCGATGTCGAGCGGCCGCGCGAGCAGGCCGAGCTGCAGTTCGCGTTCGAACATGCAGGCCGGCGCGAGCGCAATGCCCACGCCCTGCATCGCCGCTTCGACCATCAGCCGCGACGAATCGAACACCGGCCCGTTGACGGTCCATGGTTCGAGCCGCGCGGCGTCGAACCAGCCGAGCCATTCGTCCGTGCGATACGAACGCAGCAGCGTTTCGTGCGCGAGATCGGCCGGCTGCGTGAGGCGGCGCGCGATGTCGGGTGCGCACAGCGCGGTGAGCGGTGCGTCGAACAGCCGCTCGTTGCGCGTGGCCGGCCAGTTGCCCTGGCCGAAGCGGATCGCGAAGTCGAGCCCTTCGGCGGCGAGGTCGACGACGTTGTTGTGCGTGCGCAGCCGCAGCTCCACGAACGGATGCGTATCGCGGAAGCGCTTCAGTCTCGGCATTAGCCAACCTAGGGCAAACGTGCCGACGACGCCGAGCGTCAGCACCTGCCGCAGCCGCCCGCCGTCGAACTGCTGGAGCACCGTCTCGATGCGGCTGAACGCATCGCTGAGCACGGGCAGCAGCGCGCGGCCTTCGTCCGTCAGATCGAGCCCGCGCGGCAAACGCGTGAACAGTGCGCAGCCGAGCCGTTCTTCGAGCGCGCGTACCTGCTGGCTGACCGCCGCCTGCGTGACGCTCAGCTCGAGGCCCGCGCGCGTGAAGTTGAGATGGCGCGCCGACGATTCGAACGCGCGCAGGGCATTGAGCGGAAGGTGAGGGCGGAGCTTGGCCATAAGGTTTTCTTTGGGCAGCGCTCAATTATCGTTGCTTGTCGGGTAACCGTAAAGTGACGATAGTGCTGTCTCGCCGGCCGGCATTCCCCATTCGTTTCGCGTTCCCTTTCATCACGAGACCTTCGCCATGACTCATTCATCTCAACGTCGAATCCTGTTGCTGGCTGCCGCGGCGGCGCCGCTCGCGTTGTCCGTCGGCGCATGCGCGGCGCGCGATGCGGCGGTGTCCGACGCAGCGTCGCCTGTCGGCGCGGCGCCGGCATCGTTCGCCGCGCTCGAACGCGCGGCCGGCGGCCGGCTCGGCGTCTGCGCGATCGATACCGCGACCGGGCGGCGCACGTTGCATCGCGCGGACGAGCGCTTCCCTTTCTGCAGCACCTTCAAGGCGATGCTCGGCGCGGCGGTGCTCGCGCAAAGCGTCGCGCATCCCGGCCTGCTGCAGCAGCGCGTGACGTACGGCCGGTCCGATCTCGTCAGCTACTCGCCGGTGACCGAGCGACACGTCGACACCGGCATGACGGTCGCCGAGCTCTGCGCGGCGACGATCCAGTACAGCGACAGCACGGCCGCGAACGAGCTGATGAAGCTGATCGGCGGCCCGGCGGCGGTCACGGCCTATGCGCGCTCGATCGGCGACGACACGTTCCGGCTCGATCGCTGGGAGACCGAGCTGAATACCGCGCTGCCGGGCGATCTTCGCGACACGACGACGCCCGCGGCGATGGCCGCGAGCCTGCGCGTGCTCGTGCTCGGCGATGCGTTGCCGGCCGCACAGCGCGCGCAGCTGATCGAATGGCTGCGCGGCAACAAGGTCGGCGACAAGCGTATCCGCGCGGGCGTGCCGGCCGGCTGGCGCGTCGGCGACAAGACGGGCACCGGCGACTACGGGACGACGAACGATGTCGGCGTGATGTGGCCGCCGTCGCGCGCGCCGATCGTGCTTGCCGTCTACTACACGCAGACGCGTGCCGATGCGAAGGCGAAGGACGACGTGATCGCGACCGCGACGCGGATCGCGATCGCGACGCTCGGCTGAGCGGCCGCTCGTGAATGAAGCATGCGCGTGCGGTGCCGCAGTCGTGATCTGCGCATCGAAACGTTGTGCAATCAACGACTTGGCGCGCGTATGCTCAGCCTATCCACATCCTTGCCAACAAAAAATGTGGAAAAGCGCATGACGATGCATCGCGCGCACCGGCCAAGCGATGCGTTGCCGCGTTCGCGGCGATTCGAATAAGGCGTTTCGGATCAAGCGCTTGAGCGCGGTATGCGCAGGCTATCCACACGCTTGCCAACAAAATCTGTGGACAAGCGCGCGGCGCGCGGCGCGCGGCCGCGACGGTCGCCGCCGGGCGGCGTCACGTACGACCCGCGTGACGCATTTTCAGCGACGCGAACAAAGCGTTTCCGATCAAATGTTTGCGCGTCGTATGCGCAGCCTATCCACAAGCTTGCCAACAAAATCTGTGGGTAACCGCGCGACGTGCCGGGCCGCGTTGCGGCATCGCGATGCGCGATGCGGCGCGTCGATGCGGATCCTGGCGTGCGCGCGTGCGTCGTCTGCATCACGCGTGCCAATGTCCGTCGGATCAACGGCTTAGCTACGCGATGCGCAGGATATCCACAAGCTTGCCAACAAAATCTGTGGACAAGCCGTCACGCCGGCTCGGGAAAACGTACCGATACCGTGAGCCCGCGTCCGCCGTGCGTCGTGCCGAGCGCGACCGTCGCGCGATGCTGCTCCGCGATCCGCTTCACGATCGACAGGCCGAGCCCGCTGCCCGACGACGTCGCGGTCTGCGCGCCTTCGCCGCGATAGAAGCGCTCCCATACGTGCGCGCGTTCGGCTTCCGGGATGCCGGGGCCGTCGTCGGCGACTTCGAGCACGGGCGTCGTGCCGTCGTTGCGCGCGCACACGTCGACGCGTGCGCCGTCGCCCGCATAGCGGATCGCGTTGTCGACGAGGTTGTTCAGCAGCACGCGCAGTGTGTCGGCATGGCCGGCGACGATCACGGGCGACGACACGATCGCGCCGAGATTGATGCGGTGCGCATCGGCGACGCGCGCGCGATCGGCGACCACCGACCGGCACAGCGCCGCGAGATCGACCGGTGCGAAGGCGGCCGCCTGCGCGTCGGGTTCGAGGCGCGCGAGTGTCAGCAACTGCTCGGCGAGATGGCCGAGACGCGTCGTCCCCGCATGGATCTGCGCCAGGATCCGCTCGCGCTCCTCGGCCGTGGCCGCACGCCGCAGCAGCTGCGACTGGATCGACAGGCCCATGATCGGCGTGCGCAGCTCGTGCGCGGCATCGGCGATGAAGTGCCGCTGCAGCGTGAACGATCGGTCGAGCCGCGCGAGCAGGTCGTTGATCGCTTCGGCAAGCGGGCGAACCTCGTTCGGCATCGCCGCCACGTCGACCGGTTCGAGGTTGCCGGCATTTCGGCGCCGGAGGCCGGCCGCGATCGTGCGCAGCGGCCGCAGTCCGGCGCCGATGCCGAACCACAGCCCGATCGCGAGTACCGGCAGCATCGAGAACACCGGCCACAGCAGATGCACGGCAATGCCGGCGATCGCCTCCCAGCGCGCGTGGCGAGCCTGCGCGAGCCGAATGGTCGTGCCGCCGCGCTGCGTCACGTACGTGCGCCACGGCTGGCCGTCGACGTCGACGCTCGCGGTCCCCGCATGCGCGGGCGGCGGCAATGCGACCTCGCGATCGGTCGTATAGACGAGCGTGCCGTTGCGCCAGACCTGCAGCAGCACGGCGTCGGGGTCGTCGACCTTGAACGCGTGCTTGTCGTCGGCGCGATCTCGGAACGACAGTTCGCCGTTCGGCCCGACGACGATCTGTTTCGAGATGCTGCGCATCTGGTCGTCGAGCAGATCGTCGAGCTCGCGCAGCGCGCCCCAGTACGTGCCGGCGCTCGCCGCGAGCCCGATCACGCAGGCGGCCGGCAGCAGCCACACCAGCAGGCGGCGCCGCAGCGACACGCCGCGCCAGCGCGCGATCGCGCGTTGCAGGCGCGTCATGTGCCGTCACCGATCCGATAGCCGACGCCGCGCACCGTGCGGATCATGTCGTGGCCGAGTTTCTTGCGCAGGTTGTGGATGTGCACCTGCACGGCGTTGCTCTCGATTTCCTCGCCCCAGCTGTACAGCCGTTCCTCGAACTGCTCGCGTGAAATCACGGCGCCGGGCTCGCGCATCAGCTCGTGCAGCAGCACGAATTCCTTCGGCGACAGCGGCACCTCGTCGTCGTGCAGCCACACCTGATGCTTGACCGGATCGAGGCGCAGCGCGCCGATCGCGAGCGTCGTCTGCGCGCGGCCGGCATGGCGCCGGTTCACCGCGCGGATGCGCGCGAGCAGCTCCTCCAGCTCGAACGGTTTGACCAGATAGTCGTCGGCACCGCTGTCGAGCCCGGCGATGCGGTCCCGCACGCCATCGCGTGCGGTGATGATGATCGTGGGCAGCGTCTCGTCGCGGCGGCGCAGCGACGCGAGCACCGCGAGGCCGTCGCGGTTCGGCAGCCCGAGATCGAGCAGCAGCAGGCCGTAGCCGGTGGAGCGCAGGGCAAGCGACGCGGCGTCGCCGTCCTTTACCCAGTCGACCGCGAAGCCTTCCTGTTTCAGCCCCTGTTCGAGCCCGCTGCCGATCAGCGGATCGTCCTCGACGAGCAGTACGCGCATGTTCGATGTAGGTCCTGGAGGGCGCCGTGCGCCCGGACCTCCATGATAAGCGCGCGCATCTTAGGTGCAGCTTAATGCGCGCGGTCCTACTGCGCGCCAGTCGTTTAGGACCGGTCCTATGCGGCGCCTTGTCGCTTCGGCAGCGCATTCAGGTTTGCTTAATCTTACGGTCCGTAATCTTGGCGGGCCGCGTTCGTGTCGAGCGCGGCGTTACATCGAAGAAGAGGAAAGCAATCATGAAACATCTGGCCGCAATTCTGACCGTCGCGCTCGCTGCGCTGCCCGCCGTCGGTCATGCGCAATATACGGGGCCGTCCGCGCTCGCGCCGACGACGGTGAAGCAGCTGCTCGCGAACGGCCGCGACGATCAGCACGTGCAGCTGCAGGGGCGCATCGTCAAGCACCTCGGCGGCGAGGACTACGAGTTCGCCGATGCGACCGGTTCGATTGTCGTCGAGATCGACGACAAGCTGTGGATCGGCAACCCGCCCGTCGGCGACAAGAGCGAGGTCAAAGTCATCGGCGAATTCGAGCGCAAGTGGTCGGGCCGCGTGAAGGTCGATGCGGATCGCGTCGAAGTGCTGCGCTGATCGCCGCGCGGGGCCGGTGATACCATGAGCGACCGGTTCCCGCTTTCATCACGATGGCCGACAATTTCGACGAACTGGCGTCCCGAATCCGGGCGCAATTTTCCGAGCTGAGCCCGCAATTCCAGGCGGGCGCGGCGTTTCTGCTCGATCATCCCGAAGAAGTGGCCATGTCCTCGATGCGCAAGGTCGCGCAGCGTGCGCAGGTGCAGCCTGCGTCGCTCGTGCGGCTCGCGCAGCAGTTCGGCTTTCCCGGCTGGAACGAGCTGCGCGATCTGTGCGTCGCACGCGTGCGCACGCGGCCCGAGCCGCTCACGCAGCGCGCTCGCTCGCTCGTACGGCCCGATGCGCAGGCGTCGCTCGCGCACGATCTGCTCGCCGCGCAGCAGCAGAATCTCGTCGCCACCGCCGCGCACAACGAGCACGCGCTCGCCGATGCCGCGAAGCTGATCCGCAAGGCATCGCACGTTCATGTCGCCGGGTTCCGTTCGTGCTATCCGGTCGCGTTCGGGTTCGTGTACGGCTATCGGCTGTTCCGCCCGTCGGTGTCGCTGCTCAACGGTGTCGCCGGGTCGCTCGAAATGGAGTTGCGCGCGATCGGCAAGCACAGTGCGACCGTCATCGTCAGCTTCGCGCCGTATTCGGCCGAAGCGACGCGCGTCGCGCAGGCCGCGAAGGCGCAGGGCAGCCGCGTCGTCGCGATCACCGACAGCGCGGTATCCCCGATCGCGCTGCATGCCGACGCGCAACTGATCTTCACGCACGACAGCCCGTCGTTCTTTCCGTCGCTCGTCGCCGCGCATGCGGTGGCCGAGGCACTCGTCGCGCAACTGCTCGCGCTCGAGGGCGGCGGTGCCATCGCCGAACTCGAGCGCGCCGAAGCCGAACTGCACGCGAAGGGCGCTTACGTCGTTTGACTTCGGCGGCGGCCGCTGCGCACGCCGTGCTTGTTTCCGCGACGCTTCAGCGCACAGCGAAACGTCGTCGCATCGTGCGCGCGTATGCTGACGTCTCCGATTCCGAGGAGACGACGATGCCGCATGCTGCTCACCAGACCCGTCACGCCGAAACGTTCCGCGCGCTGCACGCGCGCGCCGGCGCATTCGTCATTCCGAATCCGTGGGACGCCGGCACCGCGCGGCTGCTCGCGATGGCCGGCTTCCCCGCGCTCGCGACGACGAGCGCCGGCTATGCGTATTCGCGCGGATTGCCCGACAACGCGATCGGCCGGGACGCGATGCTCGAGCACATTGCCGTGATCGCCGCCGCCGGCGGGCTGCCGGTCAGCGCCGACCTCGAAAACGGTTTTGGCGACGCGCCCGAGATCGTCGCCGAGACGATCCGGCTCGCGGCGGAAGCGGGTGCCGTCGGCGGGTCGATCGAGGACGCGACCGGCCGTGCCGACGCGCCGATCTATCCGCGCGACGCGGCGGTCGAACGGATCGCGGCCGCTGCCGCGGCGGCACGCGCGCTGCCGTTTCCGTTTACGCTGACCGCCCGCTGCGAAAACTATCTGAACGGCAGGCGCGATCTCGCGGACACGATCGCGCGCCTCGTCGCGTATCGCGACGCGGGCGCCGACGTGCTCTATGCACCGGGCTTGACCGATCCGGCCGACATCGAGGCCGTGACGCGGGCCGTGCAGGCGCCCGTCAACGTCGTGATGGGATTGCAGGGCGCGGCGCTGAGCGTCGATGCGCTGGCGGCGCTCGGCGTGAAGCGCATCAGCGTCGGCAGCGCGCTCGCGCGTGCCGCACTCGGTGCGTTCGTGCGCGCGATCGGCGAGATCACGCATGCCGGCACGTTCGAATTCGCCGCGCACGCGGTGCCGTCGCGCGATCTCGATCGCTGGTTTGCGGCGTCCGGCAATCCGCCGGTCGAATTCGAACCTTAATCGGCCCGAAAAATCGTTTTCAGCAAAAACTTCATTGCCGATAATCGGCGCACATCGCGCGATATTGAAACGATGCGAATCGGCGCGGCAGCGCGTTTTCCCGTGCTGTCGCGCGCTGCTCCATGCGTGCCGGCCGCCGGTGCGCTCGACGGGCGTGTCCGGTTTGAAACACGGGAGTTGCCGGTTATTTTCCGGATTGGTAATCTGCGCGACAGAGAAATAAACGGTCGGCAAGCGGCCGGAAAATCAATATATAAAAAAGTCCTGAGAGAGCCATGACGATCCGAGAAAATCACCGCAGCCGATTTCGTATCGGCGACGTCGTCACGCTGAAAACCGGCGGCCCGCGCATGACGGTCACGTATGCGGGGCCGGTCGTGTTCGACGACGCCGACTGGCTGATCTGCCAGTGGTTCGACGAAGCCGGGCATTTCCGGCAGGAAATGTTCCATCACGAAACCGTCGTGGCCGAGCCGCGCGCCATCTCGGCCGGCCGCGCGCGCATGCGGATGCACGCGAGCCGCTGCCGGTCGGCGGCGTAGCCGGTTCGCCTGCGGACCGCAGCGCGTGCGCGCTGCCGTACGGCGACATTTCAGGCGAGCCCGAAACAAGCGGCGGCCGAGCGGTCCGATACTGCGGACATGAACCCGACCGATCCGATTGCCGCGGTCATGCACCGCGATCCCTATCCGTATTACGCCGCGCTCCTCGACGGGCCGCCGCTCGCGTACGACGCGTCGCTCGGCCTGTGGGTCGCGACGCGCGCGGCGAGCGTCAGGGCCGTGCTCGGCCATCCGGCGTGCCGCGTGCGTCCGCTCGATCTGCCGGTGCCGCCCGCGCTGCGCGGTACGTCCGCCGGCGCGCTGTTCGGCGAACTCGTGCGCATGAATGACGGCGCGCTGCGGCATCAGGTGCCGAAGCAGGCGCTGCACGCGGCGCTTGCGCAGATCGACGTGCAGGCATCGCGCGGGCGCACGGCGACGCTTGCCGCCGCGCAGTTGCCCGCGCTCGACGATCCCGGTGCGCTGAATGCATGGTGTATCGCCACGCCCGTTCGGGCGGTGGCCGACCTGCTCGGTTTCGACGAATCGCAGCTTGACGCCATCGCCGCATCGGTCGTCGATTTCGTCGCCGCGCTGTCGCCGCTGTCCGACGCCGCATCGCTGGCGCGCGCGAGCGACGCCGCGCGACAGTTGCTCGACCGAATGACGGTGCGCGTCGCGCAGTCGCATGCTCGGGACGGCACGCTGGTGTCTGCCGTCAAGGACGCGGCTGCGGAAGCGGGGTGGCACGCGAGCGGTGCGCTCGTCGCGAACCTCGTCGGGCTGCTGTCACAGACCTGCGAAGCGACGGCCGCATGGCTGGCGAACGCGATCGTCGCGTGGCATCGCCCGTCTGCGGAATCGGTGTCGCCAGCCGACGTGCCGGACGATGCGACGCTCGACGCGTTCGTCGCGGAAGTCGCGCGTTTCGAGACACCGGTGCAGAACACGCGACGCTTCGTCGCCGCGCGCACGACGCTCGAAGGCGTGACGCTCGACGCGGGCGCGGCGATTCTCGTCGTGCTCGCCGCGGCGAACCGCGATCCGGCCGTGCATCGCGATCCGCATCGCTTTGTGCCGGCGCGCACGCCGGGCCCGGACTTCGGCTTCGGCACGGGGCCGCATCAATGTCCGGGCGCGCGGATCGCGCGGGCTGTGACGGTGGGAGCGTTCGGGGCGCTGTTGCGCGCGGGCGGCTGGCCGCCGCGCGAAGCGCTGAAGTGGGGCTACCGCGCGTCGGCCAATATCAGGATGCCGAAGTTCGACGCGGCGCGATGACGGGAAGCCGGTTCAGCGGCACCCCTGTTTTTCCGCCCATCGTTCCTGGGCGGCGACGCGGCGCTGCACGCGTTCGACGAGGCCCGTCGAAAACGTACGCATGCTGATGCCGCGGCGTTTCGCCAGAATCGTCTGCGCGACGTCGACCTGCGGGTTCGGCTGGCAGGCCCAGTACAGCGTGATCAGCCAGCCGATGCCGGTCCAGCCGAACAGCGCGTTGAACACGGCGACGATCAGTTTGTCGTGCCGGCCGCGTCGATCGGCGACGATCGCGGGCAGGAAATAGAGCGCGATCGCGACCACCGACCCGGCGACTTGAATCAGGACTTCGTTCTGCATGGTGCTGCTCCGTCCGAACTGCAATGAGGCCGATTGTCGCGCTTTTTCCGTTCACGTGCCGGCAATTGATTGTTGCGTTTTCGATCACGGTCGCGGCGAATCGGCCGTTTCGGATTGCGTATCGTTGCTCAGCGCGAAACCTTCGTCGCGCCAGCCCGTGATGCCGCCGATCATCAGCTTGACCGGCCGGCCGAGCCGCGCGAGGCGGCTCGCGGCGCGTGCGGCGCCGTTGCAGTGCGGCCCCGCGCAGTAGACGACGAACAGCGTGTCGCGCGGATAGCCGGCCAGCTTGCCCTCCACGATCTTCCGGTGCGGGAGGTTCAGCGCGCCGGGCACATGGCCGGCCGCGAACAGCTCGGGGCTGCGGACGTCGAGCAGCACGAAGTCCGGCGCGCCGGACGCGAGCGCGTCGTGGACGTCCCAGCAGTCGGTCTCGAAGCGCAGCGACGCGTCGAAGTGGGCGAGCGCGGCGGCGCTGTCGGCGGCAGGAACGTCGGTCACGAAAGACATGGGCAGGTTCTCCTCGAAAAGGGCGCGATGTGCGCGATCGGAGGCCAGTATCGCGGTTTCGCGCGCCGCGCGGCAGTGGCGCGATCGACAAGTTCCGGTAACATCGCGCCATGAAAAATCATCGCGTCGTCGCGCTGGCCTACGACCGGCTCTGCACCTTCGAATTCGGCTGCACGGTCGAACTGTTCGCGCTCGACCGTCCGGAACTCGGCGTCGACTGGTACCGCTTCGCGGTGTGCGCGAGCGAGCCGGGGCCGGTGCGCGCGGCAGGCGGCATCACGGTCGCCGCGCCGTACCGGCTCGCGATGCTCGATCGCGCAGACACGATCGTGATCCCCGGCTGGCGCGATGCGGACGAACTGCCGCCGGAACCGCTGCTGAAGAAGCTGCGCGCCGCGCATCGTCGCGGCGCGCGGCTCTGTTCGATCTGCTCGGGCGTGTTCGTGCTGGCGGCGGCCGGCGTGCTCGACGGCCTCACCGTGACGACGCACTGGCGCTACGCGGAGAAGCTGCAGGCGCGCTATCCGGCGCTGCGCGTGAATCCCGACGCGCTTTACGTCGACGAAGGGCAGATCATCACGTCGGCCGGATCGGCGGCCGGCCTCGACATGCTGCTGCATCTGGTGCGACGCGATCACGGCGGTGCGATCGCGAACCGCGTCGCGCAGCGTCTCGTGCTGCCGCCGCATCGCGACGGCGGACAGGCGCAGTTCGTGCCGCGCCCCGTTGCGCCGGGCGGCACCGACCGGCTCGCGAAACTGATCGACTGGATGCGCGCGCACGCGGCCGAGCCGCATACGCTGGCATCGCTCGCCGCGCAGGCCGCGATGAGCCCGCGCACGCTGCAGCGGCAGTTCGCGGATGCGACAGGGATGTCGCCGCTCGCGTGGCTGATTCGCGAGCGCGTGAATGTCGCGAAGGATCTGCTCGAAACGCATCCGGCGCTGTCGCTCGCGCAGGTCGCCGCGCGGGCAGGCTTCGGTTCGGAAGAATCGCTGCGCCGGCATTTCCGGCGCATCGCGGCGACGAGTCCGGCCGCTTATCGGCGCGGCATGGATCGCGGCGCGCGACGCTGGGACGCCTGACGACCGCGTGGCGCCGCGCGCGCCGACCGCCCGCGCAGCGCGCCGCCAAGCACCCGCAAACGGCCGCCGCAGGCGGAGCATCGGCGTATCATCTGGATTTTCGTCAGCCCGATCCAGGCACCCACCATGACCTCCGTCGACACTACCCCCGTCCTCGACCATGACAAGCTCGTCACCTTTATCGAGCGCAAGTGGAACGATGAAATCCTCCACGCCCTGACCGACTACATCGCGATTCCCGCGAAGAGCCCCGCATTCGATCCCGACTGGGCGAAGCGCGGCTATCTCGAGCGTGTCGTCACCGACGCCGCGCAGTGGGCCGAACGCCAGCCGGTGAAAGGGCTGAAGCTCGAGATCGTCCGTCTACCGGGCCGCACGCCCGTGATCTTCTTCGAGACGCCCGCGACGCGTTCGGGCAGCACCGACACGATCCTGCTGTACGGCCACCTCGACAAGCAGCCCGAATTCGACGGCTGGCGCGCCGATCTCGGCCCGTGGACGCCGAAGTTCGAGAACGGCAAGCTGTACGGCCGCGGCGGCGCGGACGACGGCTACGCGATCTATGCGAGCCTCGCGGCGCTCGGCGCGCTCGACGAGCAGGGCGTCGAACGGCCGCGCTGCGTCGGCCTGATCGAAACCTGCGAGGAATCGGGCAGCTACGACCTGCTGCCGTACGTCGACGCGCTGCGCGACCGGCTCGGCCAGGTATCGCTCGTCGTCTGCCTCGATTCCGGCGCCGGGAACTACGACCAGATGTGGCTGACCACGTCGCTGCGCGGGCTCGTGTCCGGCGACCTGCAGGTCGAGGTGCTCGAGGAAGGGATTCATTCGGGCGTGTACGGCGGCATCGCGCCGTCGAGCTTCCGCGTCATGCGTCAGCTGTTCGAACGTCTCGAGGACGCGAAGAACGGCAACCTGCTGCCGCGCGTGTTCCATTGCGAGATTCCGGCCAGCCGCCTGCGCGAGGCCGACGCGGCCGCCGCGATTCTCGGCGACGCGGTGTGGAAGGGATTGCCGTGGGCATGCGGCGCGGACGGCAAGCCGGTGCTGCCGACCACGACCGATCCGCGCGAGGCGCTGCTGAATTCGACGTGGCGGCCGTCGTTGTCGGTGACCGGCGCGGCGGGCCTGCCGGCGCTGGCCGATGCGGGCAACGTGCTGCGGCCGCGCACCGCGTTCAAGCTGTCGCTGCGCCTGCCGCCGCTCGTCGACGCCGCCCAGGCCGTGCAGCAGCTGAAGGAACTGCTCGAAGTCGATCCGCCGTACAACGCGAAGGTCACGTTCAAGCCCGATGCCGGCGCGGCAACCGGCTGGAGCGCACCCGATCTCGCGCCGTGGCTCGCGTCGTCGCTCGACGCCGCGTCGCGTCGCCACTTCGGCGCGGACTGCGCGTATATGGGCCTCGGCGGCACGATCCCGCTGATGAACGTGCTGCAGGAAGGCTTCCCGTCCGCGCAGTTCATGGTGTGCGGCGTGCTCGGGCCGAAGTCGAACGCGCACGGGCCGAACGAGTTCCTGCACGTGCCGTATGCGAAGAAGCTCACGGCGGCAGTGGCGGACGTGATCGCGTCCGCGCGCTGATGCGCTCGCGGCGGCCCGGGCGTCGGGCCGCCGCCGTTTGCCGTTCGATTCGTTTCATTCAGTCCCCTCGTCCCGACGGAGACGCCGATGACCGTGCCGCCGACTGCCGACACCGACCTGCTGCGCATGGGCGCCGATCCGCTGCATGCGTTCGTCGCCGCGCTGTGGGAGCCGGCCGGCAGTCACGCACGCGAAGCGCGGCTCGTCGCCGATCATCTGGTCGGCGCGAATCTCGCGGGCCACGATTCGCACGGGATCGGCATGATCCCGAACTACGTGGCGGCGTGGCGCGAAGGAGGGCTGCGCCTGAACGGCCATGCCTCGATCGTGCGCGACGGCGGCGCCGTGCTGACGATCGACGGCGGGCGCGGCTTCGGCCAGGTCGTCGCGTTCGAGGCGATGGTCGAAGGCATCGAGCGCGCGCGGCGCATCGGCATCTGCGCGATCGGCCTGCGCGAGGTCCATCATCTCGGCCGGATCGGCCACTGGGCCGAGCAGTGCGCGCGTGCGGGCCTCGTATCGTTTCACTTCGTCAACGTGCCGGGCGACCTGCTCGTCGCGCCGCTGCACGGCACCGATGCGCGTTTCGGCACGAATCCGTTCTGCGCCGCGTATCCGCGCGCCGGCAAGCCGCCGCTGCTGCTCGACTTCGCGACGAGCGCGATCGCGTACGGCAAGACGCGCGTTGCCTACAACCAGGGCCGGCACGTGCCGGCCGGTTCGCTGATCGACCATCGCGGACAGCCGACCGACGACCCGGCCGTGATGCACGTGCCGCCGTTCGGCGCGCTGCTGCCGTTCGGGCTGCACAAGGGCTATGCGCTCGCGGCGATGTGCGAAGTCTTCGGCGGTGCGCTGGTGGGCGGGCATACGACGTATGCCGAAACCGTGCAGAAGACGAGCGCGATCGTCAACGGGATGCTGTCGGTGCTGATCGACCCCAATGCATTCGATGCGGCCGATGCCGCGCGCGAAGCCGACGCGTTCGTCGACTGGGCGAAGGCGTCGCCGCCGGCGGGCGACGAGCCCGTGCGCGTGCCGGGCGAACCCGAGGAAGCGAGCCGCGCCGCGCGCACGGCAGCCGGCATTCCGGTCGATCGCGCGACGTGGCGGCAGATCCGCGACAGCGCGGCCGCGGTCGGCTTCGACGAAGCGGAGCTCGACGCGTGGACGCAGCGCTGCTGCGTCGGCGCCTGAGCGCGCACACGCGATGAGCTGGCAGGCGGAGAAGGCGCGTGGCGACGAGATCGCGTATCAGTTGTCGGGTCTCGGCGCGGTGACGGTCACGCGATTGTTCGGCGGCGCGGCCCTGCGACTCGACGGCGTGATGTTCGGCTTCGTCGCGCGCGGGTCGCTGTTTCTGCGTGTCGACGACGTGAATCGCCCCGCGTTCGTCGCGGCCGGCATGGGGCCGTTTTCGTATGCGGGGCGTACGCGGACCGTCGCGCTCGACGGCTATTACGAAACGCCGGCCGACGTGCTCGAGGATGCCGGCGCGCTGTTCGACTGGTGCCGCAGCGCGTATCGCGCAGCGCTGCTCGCCGGGCCGCCGAAGGGGCGCACGCGCGCGGCACCGAAAGCGAAGCGCGCGACGGCCCGCAAGCGCGCGTGACCGTCGTCGCGTCTGCGGTTTTCGTCGCGCTCGCTGAAACTCGCTGAAGTGCGCGCGAGCCCGCGCTTGCGAGGTCGCTCGGCCAACGTGGCCCGCATCGGCGATCGAGCGGTGATGGGCCGCGCTTCACAATGACCGCCGCGCCGTTTATGATCGGCGCGGGCCGCTCCCGACGCAGCGGCGCGCCCATGCCGGCCGCGCAGCCGGCCCGCGAACGGCGCATCGAACGCCGCGCGGACGTCTTTCCCCCACTGACCCTTCCAGACGGAGACAGCCGATGCTGGTCCTGATTGCCGGTTTAGCGATCTTCCTCGGTGTGCACTCGATCCGGATCGTCGCCGAAGGCTGGCGCGCCGCGATGATCGCGCGATTCGGCGCCAACGGCTGGCGGGCCCGTTTCTCCATCGTGTCGATCGTCGGCTTCGTGCTGATCGTCCGCGGCTACGGCCTCGCGCGCGAGAACGCGGCGCTGCTGTGGGTGTCGCCGGTCGGTGTGCGTCATCTGACCGGCATGCTGACCGCGATCGCGTTCGTGCTGCTCGCCGCCGCGTATGTGCCGCGCAATCGCATCAAGACGCTGGTCGGGCATCCGATGGCCGCCGGCGTGATGGTCTGGGCGATCGCGCATCTGCTCGCGAACGGTACGTTGCATGCGGTCGTCCTGTTCGGCGCGTTCTTCGTGTGGTCGCTCGCCGACTTCGTCGTGTTGCGCGCGCGCGATCGGCGCGATGGCGTCCGGTATCCGGCGGGCGGTCTCGCCGGCGACGTCGGCACGGTCGTCGCCGGGCTGGTCGCGTGGGCGGTCTTCGCGTCGTTCCTGCACGGCTGGCTGATCGGCGTGCGGCCGTTCGGTTGAGCGCCTCTCGCCGTCTCAGATCGGCTTGACGAACAGCGCGACGGTCAGCGCCGCGCCGATGCAGACGATCGCAATGCGCAGCATGCGTTCGTTGACGCGATGCAGCGCCCACGTGCCGAGCAGGCCGCCGACCACGGCGCCGCCGCCGAGCGCGAGCGCCGCGCCCCAATGCAACTGCGGCGACGTCACGAACAGCACGACGGCCGACGCATTCATCACGCCCGCGAGCGCGTTCTTCGTCGACGTCGCGTGACGCGGCGACAGGCCCGCCATCGTCAATGCGGCCATCATCAGGAAACCGATGCCGCCGCCGAAATAGCCGCCGTAGATCGCGATCAGAAACTGCGAGATCGCGGCCGCGACAGGGCCGATATGCGCGGCTTCGCCGGCCGGCCGGCGAAAGAAGCTGCCCCACGCGAACAGCACCGTCGCGAACAGGACGAGCCATGGCACGAGCCGCGAGAAGATCGACGACGGCGTTTTCAGCAGCAGCAGGCCGCCGAGTGCGCCGCCGACGACGCTGATCGCGAACAGCGCACGAAACGGCAGCTTGCCGGCGCCGCGCACCATATGGCGGCTCGCCCAGCCCGTAGCGACCTGCGCCGGAAACAGCGCGACCGTCGATGTGATGTTCGCGGCGAGCGGCGACATGCCGAACACGATCAGCGCCGGCAGCGTGACGAACGAGCCGCCGCACGCCAGGGCGTTTTGCAGACCGGCCCACAGACCGGCGAGGATGACGAGCGCAAGCACGATGGATGAACCCGAATGCCGAGAGTGGGCCGCTTGACGGTGCTGCGTGCCGCGCGGGGATGAGCGATGGTAATTCAGGACAGCGGCGCATGCACTTCGGGCGTGAGCGGATGGCGGGTGTTTGTGCGAATGCCGGAGTGGTGGGGGCACTGCGCGGCGCGTGAAGTTTTGGTGTGGCGCTCTGTCCGGCATTATCGTCGGGGATTCGTTACTTCGATGAGTTAATCTCGGCGGAGATTTCGTTATTCGGCGTCGCGCTTGAATTAATGGAGAAGTGGTGAGGTGGTCGTTTCTGCGCGGCAATGAACGTAGATAGAAAGAGGTTGCGCGATTTTAATTTCGATTCGGAAATTATCTCGTTGCCTTTATGTGAAGTATCTAGGCGATTGTTGACTTGTTTTTCATTGTTTGGTCTCGCCGACTGAAAGAAAGTAACGAGATCGCCGGCCGGTTCGGTATTTTTTGCCGAGTCACGGCCGGCAATCCGTTATTCATTAAAAGCTTACCGATGTTCCTTTTGCCTTGCGGCTTTAGGGTTTTAAAAGGTGACAATGCGAAGTATGAATGGCGCCCCTACGCTCGCGCAGTCGCGATCCGCGCCGCTCAAGGCGGGAAATCTGGTGATAAACGTGTTCACATTTCCCGATTTGTAGTGAAGGAAATGCTTGCATCGACAAGTAAGCAGGCGACGCAATCTTGCAAATTGTTTATGTTTTTGATTTGCACGGAAGCGACTGGAAAGAAGGAATGAAAATATTTGTAAAAGCGTCGCCGAAATGCAATCATGTTTGTGAAAGACCGGTGTAATCTCAATACAGGCACGAGGCGGGCACGATAAGTAGACTTGTGCGCCGCAACAAGTCGCTTCTTAAAAGCGCATTGTTGGTGATTCGCGATAACAGCCGATACAAAAATGTGGCGAGGGCGTAGAGATGCACATTCAATATCAAACCAGCATTCGTCGTGCGGCGAATATCCGCTGCATCGGGGCCGGCGAACCGCGGTATGCCGGTGATTCGAATCGCGGCTTCAACGTCGTACTGATTCGAAAGGCCAACGGTATCGATTGCGGCGAGGACTTTTTCCTGAGTCCGTAGCCCACTCTCCATTTTCTTTCTTCTCGATTCAGTCGTATGCCGCTTCGCGCGAGCGGCGGACCCATCACGTCCGTACAGCGCGTCCGTCCGTCTTGCGCAAGGCGAGTCGCGTTACGGTCGGGCCGGCCGCGACCGTGTGTCCGCATGATCGCCCGCACGATGCGGGCCGGCGTTTTGCCACACCATCACAAGGAGTTCGGCAATGGTTTCCTCGTCCGTCTTGAGCAATCACGTCGATGTCCCGGTCGCTGCCGGCGCGCAAAGCGCATCGTCGCCCGGCGGTCCCGCCAACTTCCTGCTGTCGGCTCATAAAGAGGACGTCGCCAATTACGCGCGGTCCGGGAACGACCTGATCGTCGAATTCAAGGATGGCCGAACGCTGCGCGTGCAGGCGTTCTTCGAAAACGGCGTCGATTATCACAATCTCGTGTTCGTGCAGGACGACGGACGTTTTCTCGTCCACTTCGGCTCCGCGCTGCAGGCGAGCGGCGACGGCATTGTCGAGTCGGCCGTCGCGTATGCGCCGATCGGCGACGGGCTGTCGACCGGCGCGCTCCTCGGGATACTCGGCGGTGTTGCGGCGGCCGGCGGGATTGCGGCGGCCGCGGCCAGCGGCGGGGGCGGCGACGGCGGTGGCTCCGGTGGCGTGGGAGGGTTGGGCGGCGGCTCGGCGCCCGGACGGCTCACGATCGAGTCGGTTGCCGAGCAGGCGATCGGCGGAAACGCGAGCGTCGTGACGCGTCACGGCACGCCGACGATCACGGGCTCGGGCGCGCAGCCGAACGCGAAGGTCACGATTTTCATCGATGGACAGCCGGTCGGGACGGTGACGGCCGATGCCGGCGGGCGCTGGTCGTACACGCCCGGCACGCTGCCCGACGGCAGCCATCAGATCTCGGTCACGCAGACTGACGCCAACGGCACTAGCAGCGCGCCGGCTGCAGTCGGCGTGGTTGTCGACACGGTGGTGCCGGGCGCGCCGGCGATCACGGCCGTCAGCGACGATGCGCAGCATCCGATCGTCAGCGGCGGCGCGACGAACGATACGACGCCGACGCTGAGCGGGACGGCCGAAGCCGGCAGCACGATCAACGTCTACGACGGTACGACGCTGATCGGTACGACGACGGCCGATGCGTCGGGGCACTGGACCTTGACGCCCGCCGCGGCGCTCGGTGAGGGCGTGCACGCGATTACGGTCACGGCGACCGACATCGCCGGCAACGTCAGTGCGCCGAGTGCGGCGTTCGGTCTGACGGTCGATACGACGGCGCCGGTTGCGCCGACGGTGAATCCGACGGATGGCACTTCTCTGTCGGGCACGGCCGAGGCCGGCGCGACGATCCAGATCGATACGAATGGGGATGGCGTGCCGGATGCGACCGTGACGGCGGACCCGAGTGGCACGTGGACGTATACGCCTTCGACGCCATTGCCTCTCGGCACGCAGATCGGTGTGACGGCAAGCGACGCGGCGGGTAATACGAGTCCTGCCGCATCGGTGACTGTGACCGGCGATGTCACGGCGCCTGCAGCGCCAGTTATTGCGGGCGTGACGGACGACGTTGGTTCGGTCCTCGGCGCAATCGTTTCCGCAGGCAGTACCGACGACACGACGCCGACGCTCACGGGTACTGCGGAGGCGGGCAGCACGATCAATGTTTACGACGGCACGACGTTGTTGGGCACGACGACGGCGGACGCATCAGGGAGCTGGAGTTTTACACCTACGACGGGCCTCGGTGAAGGCACGCATAGCTTGACGGTCACGGCAACGGATTCGTCGGGGAACGTCAGTGTGCCGAGTGCGGCGTTCGATCTGACGGTCGATACGACGGCGCCGGTTGCGCCGACGGTGAATCCGACGGATGGCACTTCTCTGTCGGGCACGGCCGAAGCCGGTGCGACGATTCAGATCGACACGAATGGGGATGGCGTGCCGGATGCGACGGTGACGGCTGACCCGAGTGGCACGTGGACGTACACGCCGTCGACGCCGCTGCCTGTCGGCACGCAAATCGGCGTGACTGCCAGCGACCCAGCCGGCAACACAAGCCCGTCTGCAACTGTGACGGTGACCGGCGATGTCACGGCACCGGCAGCGCCAGTTGTTGCGGGCGTGACGGACGACGTTGGTTCGGTCCTTGGCGCAATCGTTTCCGGGGGCAGTACCGACGATACGACGCCGACGCTCACGGGTACCGCGGAGGCGGGCAGCACGATCAATATTTACGACGGCACGACGTTGCTGGGCACGACGACGGCGGACGCATCGGGCAACTGGAGCTTCACACCTGCGACTGCCTTGGGCGAAGGTGCACATAGCCTGATGGTCACGGCAACGGATTCGTCGGGCAACGTGAGCACGCCGAGTACCGCGTTTGATCTGACGGTGGATACGACGGCACCGGCTGCGCCAGCGGTGAACGCGACGGATGGGACGTCGCTGTCCGGTGCGGCCGAAGCCGGCGCAACGATCCAGATCGACACGAATGGCGACGGCACGCCGGATGCAACCGTCACGGCCGATGCGAGTGGCACGTGGAGGTATACGCCTTCGACGCCGTTGCCGGTTGGTACGCAAATCACCGTGACCGCCAGCGATGCTGCCGGCAACACGAGTCTGCCTACATCGGTGACAGTGACTGGCGATGTTACGGCGCCGGCAGCGCCGGTTATTGCCGGTGTAACCGACGACGTTGGCTCAGTCACGGGCGCAATCGTTTCGGGTGGTAGCACGGATGACACGACGCCGACCTTGAGCGGTACGGTCGAAGCGGGGAGCACGATCAACGTCTACGACGGTACGACG
>NZ_KV786649.1:0-14307 GCF_001806955.1 Burkholderia sp. HMSC10F09 | reverse complement strand
GCGCGAAAGAGGCGTGATTCTATGCAGCCCACGCCCAACGCGCAAGCGGTTTGTGAAAATATTTTTAAAAGCCTCCGTGCGCTGCCGCGCACGGTGGCTTCGGGGCAACGACGCACGGGTTCGGCGAACTCGCAAACAGGAGCGCGGGGCCGCGTCCTCCGGCCGCGCGCTCGAGCTTAAGATTCGGCACCGAGTCTGGTCGGCATTGCGCCGCCTCGTGTCCCATATATACAGGAGCGCGCTACTCGCCAGCCGCAATCGCCTTCAACCGCTCCAGCGGCACCGCCTCGGCCATCGCCGCGTAGCCGGCGTCGCTCGGATGAATCCCGTCGCCGCTGTCGTACCGGTGCTGCAGCACGCTCGGACGCGCCGGGTCGCGCAACGCCGCGTCGAAGTCGACGACGCCGTCGAACGCGCCGCCGCTCCGGATCCATCGGTTTACCTCCAAACGGATCGCCTCGCGCGCCGGCGGCAAGTCGGCGGGCGTCAACGTCGCGCCGAACACCTTTACGCCGCGCCGATGCGCCGCGTCGATCAATCGGCGATAGCCGTCGACCAGCGCCGCGGCCGTGACCTGCGTGTGCGGATCGTCGCAATCGAGCCCCGCGCGCGGCGGCATCGCCGCGAAATTGATGTCGTTGATCCCGATCAGCACGATTGCCGCCTTCACGCCGGCGCGCGACAGCGCATCGCGCTCGAATCGCGACGCCAGCGCCACGCCGTAGCATGGCGAATCGCTGAGCAGCCGGTTGCCGCTGATCCCGAGGTTCACGACGCCGACCGACGTCGTACCGGTGTCCGCCAGCCGGCGCGCGAACGCGTCCGGCCAACGGCGGTTCCGATTCAGGCTCGACCGCAAGCCGTCGGTAATCGAATCACCGATCGCCGCGACGCTCGCATGCGCACCGCCCGCCTCAACCGCCAGCTCCGTCACCCACGCGTACTGCGTAAACCGCGTGCGAAACGCCGCGGCGCCGGCATCGTTCACATGGTCGCCTGGACCGGACACGTAATTCAGTTGGTTCGACACGCGGTGCCAAACCGTCATCCGCTGCTTCGGTCCCATATAGAAGCTGATCGCATAGGGCCGACCGGCCACGACGTCCAGCGCGACCGGATCGCTGTCGAGCTCCTGCCCCGGCGCGAGCGTCACCGAGGCCTTGCCGCCGAACCGGACCGGCGCGGCCGCACCGTCCGCGAGCGCCGCGCCTTCGCCGGCACGGCCGAGGCTCGCCGCCTCGATCACCAGCGGCGCGCGGCCATACGCATTGCTCACGCGAATACGCGCCGCGCGGCCCGATGCGGTCGGATAGACGATTTGGCGGACGGTTCGCCCCGCGACGTCCGGTGCTCGGTACAACGGCGGCGGCGAGGCCAGCTCGGGAATCGGCTGCAGCGCGGTCGCCCACGCGGCCACCCAGCCGGCGGGCGCCGCGCAGACGGCGAACGGCGAAAGAAGAACGGAGGCACCCAGCACGGTCGCCGCCAGACTGCTTCGGAATGACATCGGCAAATCCTCATCGGAAAGCGGGCATTGTGCCGCAGAAGAAGCGCGACCGATCGCGCGCCGCCATGCGATCGCACCCTGACGCCCGTGGTTTACCCGCACCTCGCCGAATTTCCACAACAAATTTATTAACCGACCGGTCGGTTGGTTTATACTTCGCACACATTCAACCGGACGAGAGCGCTCGCCATGTACACGCAATCCCTCGACATTCCCGGCAACGTCGCGCCGCTCGACGCCGCAGCCGAGTCGCCCGAGCAGGCGCGGTTCGACGCGGTGATGGCCGCGGACGGCAAGATCGAACCGCAGGACTGGATGCCGGACGCCTATCGGAAGACGCTGATCCGCCAGATCTCGCAGCATGCGCACTCGGAAGTAGTCGGCATGCTGCCGGAAGGCAACTGGATCACGCGCGCGCCGAGCCTGAAGCGCAAGGCGATCCTGCTTGCCAAGGTGCAGGACGAAGCGGGCCACGGCCTCTATCTGTATAGCGCGGTCGAAACGCTCGGCGTCTCGCGCGAGTCGCTGATCGACGCGCTGCATGCGGGCAAGGCCAAATATTCGAGCATCTTCAACTACCCGACGCCGACCTGGGCCGACGTCGGCGTGATCGGCTGGCTCGTCGACGGCGCCGCGATCATGAACCAGGTGCCGCTGTGTCGCTGCACGTACGGCCCGTATGCGCGCGCGATGATCCGCGTCTGCAAGGAGGAGTCGTTCCATCAGCGCCAGGGCTTCGATGCGCTGCTGACGATGATGAAGGGCACCGACGCGCAGCGCGCAATGGTCCAGCAGGCCGTGAACCGGTGGTGGTGGCCGGTGCTGATGATGTTCGGCCCGAGCGACGCCGATTCGGTCCACAGCCATCAGTCCGCGAAATGGGGCATCAAGCGGATCTCGAATGACGATCTGCGGCAGAAGTTCGTCGACGCGACGGTCGAGCAGGCGAAGGTGCTCGGCGTCACGCTGCCCGACCCGGACCTGAAATGGAACGAGGCGCGCGGCCACTACGACTACGGCGCGATCGACTGGGACGAATTCTGGCGCGTCGTCAACGGCGACGGCCCGTGCAACAAGGAACGCCTCGCAACGCGCGTGAAGGCGCACGAAGACGGCGCGTGGGTCCGCGAAGCCGCGCTCGCGTACGAAGCGAAACGCCGCGCGCGCGCCGAACAGCACGCGGCATAAGCGGCACGCGCCGGCACCGTGCGTGCCGGCCGCCGATCGAATTCAACACAGCATTGCATCGGACCGGCTCGCGCCGCGCGCGCGAAGCCGGCCCGCAGGAGAGAAAGATGAACAAGGAATGGCCGATCTGGGAAGTGTTCGTGCGCAGCAAGCAGGGCCTCGACCACAAGCACTGCGGCAGCCTGCACGCGGCCGACGCGACGATGGCGCTGCGCATGGCGCGCGACGTCTACACGCGCCGCCAGGAAGGCGTGAGCATCTGGGTGGTGCCGTCGTCGGCGATCACCGCATCGGATCCGAACGAGAAGGCCGAAATGTTCGAACCGGCCGGCGACAAGATCTATCGCCATCCGACGTTCTACACGCTGCCCGACGAAGTCAACCATATGTAACGCGCGCCATGACGATCACGCCCGAACACCTTTCCTACGTGCTGCGCCTCGCGGACAACGCGCTGATCCTCGGTCAGCGCAACGCCGAGTGGTGCGGTCACGGCCCGGTCCTCGAGGAAGACATCGCGCTCACCAACATGAGCCTCGACCTGATCGGCCAGGCGCGCATGCTGTACACGCACGCGGCCGAACTCGAACGCCAGCTGAACGGCGCGACGAAAACCGAGGACGACTACGCCTACTTCCGCACCGAACGCGAGTTCGCGAACTTCACGCTGGCCGAGCTGCCGCACTACGGACCGCTCGCCGGCACCGCGCACGCCGACAAGGACTACGCGGTGACGATCGTACGCAATTTCCTCTACGCGACGCTGATGCTGCACGTATGGAGCGCGCTCGAAACGTCGACCGACGCGCAGCTCGCCGCGATCGCCGCGAAGTCGGTGAAGGAAACGCGCTATCACGTGCAGCACGCGCGCGAATGGCTCGTGCGCTTCGGCGACGGCACCGACGAATCGCATCGCCGCGCACAGGCCGCGCTCGACTACCTGATGCCGTACACGCGTGAATTCTTCGCGGCCGACGCGATCGACGCGGCGGTCGCCGCGCAGGGCATCGGGCCCGCGCCGGCGTCGCTCGAACCCGCGTGGCGCGCCGACGTCGAAGCCGCACTGGCGGAAGCGACGCTCGCGCTGCCCGCGCCCGTGCAGCACGTGCCGACCGGCAAGCAGGGCGAACACTCGGAACATATGGGTTACCTGCTCGCCGAAATGCAGAGCCTCGCGCGCCAGCATCCGGGCGCGACCTGGTAACCCGCGACGACGGAGCCGACGCATGTCCATCGAGACCGCCGCCCCCACGCACGCCGCGCCCGGCGCGCACCACGCCGATCCGCTGCTCGCGCGCGCGTGGGCCGTGCTCGAAGCCGTACCCGATCCGGAGATTCCGGTCGTGTCGATCCGCGAGCTCGGCATCCTGCGCGACGTGCGCCGCGCCGCAGACGGCACGCTCGAAGTCGTGATCACGCCGACCTACTCGGGCTGCCCGGCGATGTCGCAGATCGCCGAAGACATCGCGGCCGCGCTGCAGGGCGCCGGCCTGCCGCCGCACCGGATCGAGACGGTGCTCGCGCCCGCGTGGACGACCGACTGGATCACGCAGGACGCGCGCGAGAAGCTGCGCGCCTACGGCATCGCGCCGCCCGTCGGCCAGTGCGGCAGCGCCGCGCCGCGCGAAAACGTCGTGCGCTTCGTGCCGCGGCCGGTCGCGGCGCCGGTTTGCCCGCGCTGCGGTTCCGCGAACACCGAGCGTCTCGCGCAGTTCGCGTCGACGGCCTGCAAGGCGCTGTACCGCTGCGTCGACTGCCGCGAACCCTTCGACTACTTCAAACCTTACTGATATGGCGACCCCGCAATTTCATCCGCTGCGTATCCGCGACGTGCGGCCCGAGACCGCCGACGCCGTGACCGTCTCCTTCGAGGTGCCGCCGGAGCTGCGCGACGCGTACCGCTTCACGCAGGGCCAGTTCGTCACGCTGAAGACGCATATCGACGGCGAGGAGACGCGCCGCTCGTATTCGATCTGCGTGGGCACGACCGACTACGATCGCGACGGCGAGCTGCGCATCGGCATCAAGCGCGTGCGCGGCGGCCGCTTCTCGAACTTCGCGTTCGACACGCTGAAGCCCGGCCACACGATCGACGTGATGACGCCGGACGGCCGCTTCTTCACGCATCTGAACGCCGATCATGGCAAGCAGTACGTCGCGTTCTCGGGCGGCTCGGGCATCACGCCGGTGCTCGCGATCGTGAAGACGACGCTCGAACTCGAGCCGCGCAGCACGTTCACGCTGATCTACGGCAACCGTAGCGTCGACGCGATCATGTTCGCGGAAGAGCTCGAGGATCTGAAGAACCGCTACATGAACCGCTTCGTCCTCTATCACGTGCTGTCCGACGATCTGCAGGACGTCGAGCTGTTCAACGGCGTGCTCGACCAGGCGAAGTGCGCGGCGTTCCTCGACACGCTGGTGCCGGCCGATTCGATCGACGAAGCGTTCATCTGCGGCCCGGCACCGATGATGGATGCGGCCGAAGCCGCGCTGAAGGCGGCCGGCGTGCCGCCCGCGAAGGTGCACGTCGAGCGCTTCGGCACGCCGCTGCCGCAGGCGGGCGTGCCGGTCGTCGAGATCACCGAACAGACGCCGGCCGCCGATCTCGAGATCGTGCTCGACGGCAAGAAGCGCAAGCTGCGTCTGCCATACGAAGGCGTGAGCCTGCTCGACGTCGGCCTGCGCGCCGGCCTCGCACTGCCGTACGCGTGCAAGGGCGGCGTGTGCTGCACGTGCCGCGCGAAGGTGCTCGAAGGCGAAGTACGGATGGAGAAGAACTACACGCTCGAGGAGCACGAGGTGAACGACGGCTTCGTGCTGACGTGCCAGTGCCATCCGGTCAGCGACAGGATCGTGGTGAGCTTCGACGAGCGTTGATCGGCCGCGCGTCGAGACGCGGCGCCGGTTTCTCGTCGTCACACATCTCGCTTACACTAGGGGCCGCCGGCCGGTCGGACAGCTTGCAGCGTCCGCCCGGCCGGCGGTTTTCTTTTGTTGACGACAGGCCGATGAGTACCATTCACGTGATTCAGGGCGGCACCGCCGCCGCGTCGCTGCGCGAAGCGCTCGCGGCAGCCGGACGCGACGAGCGCGTCGTCGGGTTGCTCGACGACCTCGGCGTCGGCCCGTTGAAGGGTGCCGACGAGACGCCGGACGTGCGCGCCGCGTTCTGGCAACGTGTGCTCGGCGACCAGATCCCCGACTGGAAAGCGGAGATCGAAGGCGAATTCGCGCGACTCGACCAGCTGGCCACGGACACCGGCCAGGTCGTCGTGTGGCACGCGCCATGCGTCGGCGACAAGCTGCTGCTGCGCCGCGTCGCCTATCACCTGCGCAGTGTCCCGCAACGGCTGAACGAAGTGCGGCTGTCTGCCGCCGACCTCGACGCGACGCAGCGCGCCGCACTCGCACGGGCGGACCACGCCTGTTCGACGGGCATGTTCTCGCCGGCGCAACTCGGCAAGCGGCGGCCTGCCGCCGCGCCGATCTCGGTCTTGCGGATCGGCCGGCTCGCGCTCGAATGGCAGGAGGCCAAACACCTGAACGCCGAGCTGCGCTACTGGATCAGCAACACGATCAAGAGCGGCCACTATGCGGACCTCGACGCGCTGATCGTCGCGCGCGCGAGCACCGACTGGCAGCCGGCGCGGCAGCTCGTCGGCCGCATCATGGCCGAGGCCGATCGCGGCGGACTGTTCGTCAGCGACGCCGTCGCGTGGTGGCGCTGCCGCGAACTGGCCGCGGCCGGCCGGCTCGAGCTGCAGGACGATGCGCCCGCCGCCCTCTCCTTCACGCACGTGCGCGCCGCCCGCGCGGTAAACGCATCCCGCTAATCTTCCGCATTCGACCATGGCCCGTACCCGAGCGCCCGACCACGAATCCCAGCGCGAGCAGATCCTCGATCTCGCCGCCGAAAAGTTCGCGCAGACGAGCTACCCGAGCACGTCGATGTCCGATCTCGCGACCGCGAGCGGCACGTCGAAGGCACGCCTCTATCACTATTACGAGAGCAAGGAAGCGATCCTGTTCGACCTGCTCGACCGCTACACGAAGCGGCTGATGCTGATCATCGCGGAAGTCGAAGGGACGAGTCAGCGGCGCGGGCTCAGCGAGCGCGAGGCGTTCGCCGAGCTGGTGCGCGCGTTCCTGGCCGAATACGAGACGTCGCACAGCCGGCACGTCGCGCTGCTCAACGACGTGAAGTACCTCGAGGATGCGCAGCGCGAAATCGTGCTCGACCGCCAGCGCGACATCGTCGCGGCCTTCGCGCGGCAACTCGCGCGCGCCTACCCGGACCGCATCTCGAAGGAAAACCAGACGTCGGTAACGATGATGGTGTTCGGAATGATCAATTGGACGTTCACGTGGCTGAAGCCGGGCGGCCGCCTCGGCTACCGCGACTTCGCCGAACAGGTGATCGACATGATCGAGCGCGGGCTGTCGTCGGCCGCGTGATGTCGCAGGGCAGCATCCGTTGCGCGGTGTGCACAGCCACACCGCCCTCTCGGCATTTCATATGATGAATTTTTAATGCGTTTAAAATCAGTGGCTTATGTTATGAACTAAGCGCATTTAGAATTCACCCTCGACAGAATATACGGGTTTTCCCCAATCCTGACCCAAACACTCGGGTAAAATGCTGCTGCATTGCACAACCCGCTGTACGGTCACCATTGAGGAACCCACGATGAACACGCAATTCCACGGCTCGGCCGATGTCGTCGGCACCGCCGGTAATGCGCCGGTTCTCGTCAGGGAACTGGCTTCCAAAGACCGTGAGCAGATGCTCACCCATTTTCTGTCGCTGAACGAGGACGACCGCCTGCTGCGCTTCGGCCAGATGGTGCCCGACCACGTGATCGAAAACTACGTGCGCACGATCGACTTCGGCCGCGATACCGTGTTCGGCGTGTTCGACCATGATCTCGAGCTGATCGGCGTCGGTCACCTCGCCTATCTGCCGGCCGAAGGCGACAAGCGGACGGCCGAATTCGGCGTGTCGGTGCTCGAACGCGCGCGCGGCCGCGGCGTCGGCACGAAGCTGTTCGAGCGCGCGGCGATCCGCAGCCGCAACACGCGCGTGACGACGCTCTACATGCACTGCCTGTCGCGCAACGCGACGATGATGCACATCGCCAAGAAGTCCGGGATGCGCATCGAGCATGCGTACGGCGAAGCCGACGCGTATCTGTCGCTGCCGCCGGCCGACCACTCGACGATCCTCGCCGAGATGCTGCAGGAACAGGCGGCCGTGTTCGACTATGCGATGAAGCGCCAGGCGCACCGGGCGTCGAAGTTCATCGAGTCGCTGATGCCCGCTGCGCTCAGCGCGTAACGCCGGTACTCCGCCGCGGCGCGTCGCTTGCGCCCGGCGGTTCTCGCTTCCCCTCCCGCCTTCCCATCGGCGCTAGCGCATCGACCGGATCGGCAGCGCCGTCGTCTCCTTGAAGCATTCGAGCGAAAAGCTCGTTTTCACGTCGATCACCGACGGATGGTGCAGCAACTGCTCCTGCACGAAGCGGGAGAAATGCGCCATGTCCTCCACCTGCACGCGCAGCAGATAATCCATATCGCCCGTCATCGCGTGGCACGCGACGACTTCCGGCCAGGCCTGCACGGCCGCGCGGAACAGCTCCGCGTGCGTCGCGCCCGCGCGCGCCGCCGTTTCGTCCGCGCGCACCGGCACGACGCCGCCGCGCTTCTCGAGCCGCACGCTCACGTACGCGAGCAGATCGAGCCCGAGCTTCTGCGGGTCGAGCAGCGCGACGTAGCCCGTGATCACGCCGATCTCCTCGAGGCGGCGGATTCGCCGCAGACACGGGCTCGGCGACAGGTTCACGCGTTCGGCGATCTCCTGGTTCGACAGGCGCCCGTTCTCCTGAAGAATCGCGAGGATCCGCCGGTCGATCGCGTCCAATTCGACCTGCGCCATCTTCTGCCCTCCGAAAGTCGTTTCGAGACTGGAAAATGCGCCATCGTAGGATCGCGCGACCAAGTTCGCAAGTTTACGCTCCACGCGGCCCGCTACACTTTGTCGCACGTACTCGATCGTTTCGCGCGCCGTCGGCGCGCACCACCCTCGACACAGGACCGACGGCGCTCCGCATCGCCGCGGCCGACTCAGGAGACACGCATGCAGATCCCCACCTGGGACAACCCCGTCGGCACCGACGGCTTCGAATTCATCGAATACACGGCACCGGACCCGAAGGCGCTCGGACAACTGTTCGAACGGATGGGCTTCACCGCGATCGCGCGTCACCGCCACAAGGACGTGACGGTCTACCGCCAGGGCGACATCAACTTCATCATCAACGCCGAGCCCGACTCGTTCGCGCAGCGCTTCGCGCGGCTGCACGGCCCGTCGATCTGCGCGATCGCGTTTCGCGTGCAGGACGCCGCGAAGGCGTACAAGCGCGCGCTCGAACTCGGCGCATGGGGCTTCGACAACAAGACCGGCCCGATGGAGCTGAACATCCCGGCGATCAAGGGCATCGGCGATTCGCTGATCTACTTCGTCGACCGCTGGCGCGGCAAGAACGGCGCGCAGCCGGGCGCGATCGGCGACATCAGCATCTACGACGTCGACTTCGAGCCGATCCCCGGCGCGGAGCCGAACCCGGTCGGCCACGGGCTCACGTACATCGACCACCTGACGCACAACGTGCATCGCGGCCGCATGCAGGAATGGGCAGAGTTCTACGAACGCCTGTTCAACTTCCGCGAAGTGCGCTACTTCGACATCGAAGGCAAGGTGACGGGCGTGAAGTCGAAGGCGATGACGTCGCCGTGCGGCAAGATCCGCATCCCGATCAACGAGGAAGGCTCGGACACGGCCGGCCAGATCCAGGAATACCTGGACGCGTACCACGGCGAAGGCATTCAGCATATCGCGCTCGGCACCAACGACATCTATGGGGCGGTCGACGGCCTGCGCAGCAAGGAAGTGAAACTGCTCGACACGATCGACACCTATTACGAACTGGTCGATCGCCGCGTGCCGAACCACGGCGAATCGCTGGAAGAGCTGAAGAAGCGCAAGATCCTGATCGACGGCGCACGCGACGATCTGCTGCTGCAGATCTTCACCGAAAACCAGATCGGGCCGATCTTCTTCGAGATCATCCAGCGCAAGGGCAATCAGGGCTTCGGCGAAGGCAACTTCAAGGCGCTGTTCGAATCGATCGAGCTCGATCAGATCCGCCGCGGCGTCGTGCAGGACAAGGCCTGACGCCAGGCCTGACGGAACGGGCCCGTGCGCGCGGCCGCACGCCGCCGTCCGGCCCGGCCGCACAAACAAAAAGGGCGGGAATCGCACGATTCCCGCCCTTTGTTCGTTTTCGGCGCGGCGCGCTGCCGCGCGATCGCATCAACGCACGCTCGCCTTCGACGCCGCGGCGCGCGCGACGGCCGGCTGCGCATCGGCGTTCTGCGCCGACGCGGTCTGACGCATCTGCGCGCCGGCTGCCGCCAGTGCGCTCGCGCCTTGCGCGCGCACCGGGCCGGTCATCGCGAAAAACGCGGCCGACACGATCAGGAAACTCTGGATATGACGCGTGTTCATTGCACCTCCTTTTAAGACTGCCGGCGCCTCCCCGTGCCTCGACAGCGTGTCGACGCGACCGGGCACCTCCGGCAGGCCGACAAGATTAACGGCGTTTGCGCGAAGATGGGGCCAGCTTTACATGCTTTTACATGCTGTAACGGGTGCGCCGGCCCTCGCCCGTTGATGCAGTGCGGCAGTATCGCGGATGGGCGGCGGGTTTATCCCAGTGCTACCATCACTTAAAACCGGCCAATATGCCGGCCACTGCCGACGCGTTCACAAGACGCCGACGCACTCGAAGTTTTGGTGATCCCAAACTGGGTGGAGGAGACTGTTAATGAATGCCCCGCTAGACGCAGGCCAACGCGCGTCGCTCGAAGCCGCGCTAAAGTCCGTCACGCTTGACGACAAATACACGCTCGAGCGCGGCCGCGCTTACATGAGCGGCATCCAGGCGCTCGTGCGCCTGCCGATGCTCCAGCAGGAACGCGACCGCGCCGCCGGCCTCAATACGGCCGGCTTCATCTCCGGCTATCGCGGCTCGCCGCTCGGCGGCCTCGACCTGTCGCTCTGGAAGGCCAAGCAGCATCTGGCCGCCCATCAGATCGTTTTCCAGCCCGGCCTCAACGAAGATCTCGCCGCGACCGCCGTGTGGGGCTCGCAGCAGGTCAACCTGTATCCCGGCGCGAAGTACGACGGCGTGTTCGGCATGTGGTACGGCAAGGGCCCGGGCGTCGACCGCACCGGCGACGTGTTCAAGCACGCGAACTCGGCCGGCTCGTCGAAGCACGGCGGTGTGCTGGTGCTCGCCGGCGACGACCATGCGGCGAAGTCCTCGACGCTCGCGCATCAGTCCGAGCACATCTTCAAGGCCTGCGGGCTGCCGGTGCTGTTCCCGTCGAACGTACAGGAATATCTGGACTTCGGGCTGCACGGCTGGGCGATGAGCCGCTACTCGGGGCTCTGGGTCGCGCTGAAATGCGTGACGGACGTCGTCGAATCGTCGGCGTCGGTCGACATCGACCCGCACCGCACCGAAATCCTGCTGCCGACCGACTTCGTCATGCCGGAAGGCGGGCTCAACATCCGCTGGCCGGACCCGCCGCTCGTGCAGGAAGCGCGGCTGCTCGACTACAAGTGGTACGCGGCGCTCGCGTACGTGCGCGCGAACAAGCTCGACCGCATCGAGATCGATTCGCCGCACGCGCGCTTCGGCATCATGACGGGCGGCAAGGCGTATCTGGACGTGCGCCAGGCGCTGACCGACCTCGGCCTCGACGACGAAACCTGCGCACGGATCGGCATCCGGCTCTACAAGGTCGGCTGCGTCTGGCCGCTCGAAGCACAGGGCGCGCAGGCGTTCGCGCGCGGCCTCGACGAAATTCTGGTCGTCGAGGAAAAGCGCCAGATCCTCGAGTACGCGATCAAGGAAGAGCTGTACAACTGGCCGGACGCGCAGCGCCCGCGCGTGTACGGCAAGTTCGACGAAAAGGACGGCGCCGGCGGCGAATGGTCGGTGCCGATGGGCAACTGGCTGCTGCCCGCGCACTATGAGCTGTCGCCCGCGATCATCGCGAAGGCGATCGCGACGCGCCTCGAGAAGTTCGAGCTGCCGTCCGACGTGCGCGCACGGATCGCCGCGCGCATCGCGGTGATCAACGCGAAGGAAATGGCGCTCGCGAAGCCGCACGTCCAGACCGAGCGCAAGCCGTGGTTCTGCTCGGGCTGCCCGCACAACACGTCGACCAACGTGCCGGAAGGCTCGCGCGCGATCGCCGGCATCGGCTGCCACTACATGACCGTCTGGATGGACCGCAACACGAGCACCTTCAGCCAGATGGGCGGCGAAGGCGTGCCGTGGATCGGCCAGGCGCCGTTCACCGACGAAAAGCACGTGTTCGCGAACCTCGGCGACGGCACCTATTTCCACTCGGGCCTGCTCGCGATCCGCGCGGCGATCTCGTCGAAGGCGAACATCACGTACAAGATCCTGTATAACGACGCCGTCGCGATGACGGGCGGCCAGCCGGTCGACGGCGTGCTGACCGTGCCGCAGATCACGCACCAGCTCGCGTCCGAAGGCGCGAAGAAGATCGTGATCGTCACCGACGAGCCCGAGAAGTACGACAGCCAGAAGGCGCTGCTCGCGCCGGGCGTGACGATCCATCACCGCGACCAGCTCGACGACGTGCAGCGCGAGCTGCGCGAGATCGAAGGCACGACGATCCTGATCTACGACCAGACCTGCGCGACCGAAAAGCGCCGCCGCCGCAAGCGCGGCGCGTATCCGGATCCGGCCAAGCGCGTCGTGATCAACGACGCGGTGTGCGAAGGCTGCGGCGACTGCTCGGTGCAGTCGAACTGCCTGTCGGTCGAGCCGCTCGAAACCGAATTCGGCACGAAGCGCCAGATCAACCAGTCGAGCTGCAACAAGGACTTCTCGTGCGTGAAGGGCTTCTGCCCGAGCTTCGTCACGGTCGAAGGCGGCCAGCTGAAGAAGCCGAAGGCCGTCGCCGTCGACGGCAGCGCGCTGCCGCCGATCCCCGAGCCGGCGCTGCCGGCGATCGATCGCGCGTACGGCGTCCTCGTCACCGGCGTCGGCGGCACGGGCGTCGTCACGATCGGCGCGCTGCTCGGGATGGCCGCGCACCTCGAAAACAAGGGCGTGACCGTGCTCGACGTGACGGGTCTCGCGCAGAAAGGCGGCGCGGTAATGAGCCACGTGCAGATCTCGCACACGCCGACCGACATCCACGCGACGCGCATCGCAATGGGCGAAGCCGATCTCGTAATCGGCTGCGACGCGATCGTGACGGCCGGCGACGAATGCACGTCGCGGATGCGGCACGGCGCGACGCGCGTGGTCGTCAACAGCGCGCAAACGCCGACCGCCGAGTTCATCAAGAACCCGAACTGGGCGTTCCCGGGCGTGTCCGCCGAGCACGACATCCGCACCGCGGCCGGCGACATGGTCGATTTCGTCGATGCGAACCGCTTCGCGGTCGCGCTGCTTGGCGACGCGATCTACACGAACCCGTTCGTGCTCGGCTACGCATGGCAGAAGGGCTGGCTGCCGCTGACGCTCGCGTCGCTGCAGCGCGCGATCGAGCTGAACGGCGTGTCGGTCGACAAGAACCGCGCGGCATTCGAGTGGGGCCGGCGCGCCGCGCACGATCTCGCTAGCGTGCAGCAGGCCGCGGCCGGCGAACCGCGTGCCGCGCAGGGCGCGACCGTGATCGCGCTGCACACGAAGAAGGCCGTCGATGCGCTGATCGCGAAGCGCGTCGAGTTCCTGACCGCGTATCAGAACGCCGGCTACGCGGCGCGCTATGCGGCGTTCGTCGACAAGGTGCGCGCCGCCGAGCGTGCACTCGCCGACGGCGACGCGATGCAGGAGCCGCTGACCGAAGCGGTCGCGCGCAACCTGTTCAAGCTGATGGCGTACAAGGACGAATACGAGGTCGCGCGGCTGCAGTCCGACCCGGCGTTCCTCGCACGGCTGTCCGCGCAGTTCGAAGGCGACTGGAAGCTGAAATTCCATCTCGCGCCGCCGCTGTTCGCGAAGAAGGACGCGCACGGCCATCTCGTGAAGAAGGCGTACGGCCCGTGGATGATGTCCGCGTTCCGGCTGCTCGCGAAGGCGAAGTTCCTGCGCGGCACGGCGTTCGACCCGTTCGGCCGCACCGAAGAACGGCGCACCGAGCGCGCGCTGATCGGCGAGTACGAAGCGCTGATCGACGAGGTGCTCGCGAAGCTGACTGCGGGCAACCGGCCGCTCGCGGTCGAGCTCGCGTCGCTGCCGGACGGCATCCGCGGCTACGGTCACGTGAAGGACAACAACCTGCGCGCCGTCCGCCAGAAGTGGAACACGCTGCTCGCGCAGTGGCGTTCGCCGACGGGCGGCCAGTCGCGTCAGCAGGTCGCGTAGCCGCCGACGCGCGGCGGGCGTTCGCGCGCCGGACGTCCGCCGCGCCCGCCGTACCGGCCGATCGCGATAAAAAAGCCACGGAACGCAGGGTTCCGTGGCTTTTTCTTGGTTCATCGAGGATTACCGGGGAACGCG
>NZ_KV786648.1:0-24057 GCF_001806955.1 Burkholderia sp. HMSC10F09 | reverse complement strand
CCGCTGCCGCCGAGCAGCCCGCCCGCCGCCGCGGCGCCGGCGGCCTGCAGCACGCGCCGGCGATGCTCGAACAGCGCGCGCGGCGTGATCTCGCTGCGCGCGATATCGTCGCCCGTCAGCAGGTGACGGAAAGAACGTTTGATCCACATCGTGCTGCTCCTTTGCGCGCGCTGGCGCACGCCTCATCCGCATTCGACCGGCGCCGCCGGGCGCCGTTCTGCACGCGCTGCGCGCGCGCATTACAAAAGAAAACCGCCGGGCACGCGGTGCGCCGGCGGTCTTTTGTCTGACGAGCGTCGAAACCCTTACAGCTTGCCGTAGCTATGCAGCCCGGACAGGAACATGTTGACGCCGAGGAACGCGAACGTCGTCACGAGCAGGCCCGTGAGCGCCCACCACGCAGCCACCGCGCCGCGCAGCCCCTTCATCAACCGCATGTGCAGCCACGCCGCGTAGTTCAGCCACACGATCAGCGCCCAGGTTTCTTTCGGATCCCAGCTCCAGTAGCCGCCCCAGGCTTCGGCCGCCCACAGCGCGCCGAGGATCGTCGCGATCGTGAAGAACGCGAAGCCGACCGCGATCGACTTGTACATCACGTCGTCGAGCACCTCGAGCGTCGGCAGACGATCGGCGAGCACGCCGCGCTCCTTCATCAGATAGGCGACCGACACCATGGCCGACAGCGCGAAGCTGCCATAGCCGATGAAGTTCGCCGGCACGTGGATCTTCATCCACCAGCTCTGCAGCGCCGGCACCAGCGGCTGGATCTGCTGCGCATCGCGCGCGACCGAGTACCACATCAGGAAGCCGACCGCCGCGCTGATGACCAGCAGCACGAACGCACCGAGCGCACGCGTGCCGTAGTGGCCTTCGTAATAGAGATAGAGCAGCGCGGTGATCAGGCTGAACAGCACGAACACTTCGTACAGGTTCGACACGGGGATATGTCCGACGTCGGCGCCGATCAGGTAGGACTCGTACCAGCGCACCATCAGGCCCGTGAAGCCCATCAGCACCGCGACCCACGTAAGCTTCTGGCCGATCGCCGACCCCGACGCCGAGCGCGCGAGCAGGCCGATCCAGTAGAACAGCGTCGCGAGCACGAACAGCGCGCTCATCCACAGGATCGCCGACTGGCTCGACAGGAAGTACTTGAGGAAGAACGCTGAATCGGCGCGCGCGAGATCGCCCTGATAGATCTGGATCGACAGCAGCGACAGCACCGCGATCGACGCCATCATCAGCCGCGCCGGCTTCCACCGCCAGCCGAGCGCGACGAGCGCCGGCACGGTGCCGATCAGCACGGCCTTGTCGTAGTAATCCATGTGCGCGTTGTAGTGCACGAGCGCATAGCCCGCGCCCACGACAAGCGCCAGCGCGAACAGCCAGTCGAGCGGCGACAGGCGCGCGAGGAACGGACGCTCGTCGAACGACGCGGCCGGAGCCGGCGCCTTGGCCGACGCCGGACGGGAAGAGGAGACTTGAGTGAGATCCATGATGTTACCGGGTGGAATTCTCGGAAGCGGAATCGCCGCCGACGGGCGGACGCGCCGCTGAAGCGGCACCGGCCGGCGCGGCATCGCGCGGTGCGGCGTGCAACGCGGCGCCCGCCGCATCGCGCGTCTGCACGAATTCTTTCTCGAAATCGAAGGTCTTGCGGGCCGTGGACATCGCCATCACCACGTCGACGCCGGAGCCGGCGTCCTTCAGCCAGAACCACAGACGCCGCTCGCGCACATAGAACATCGCGAAGATGCCGGCGACCAACAGCAGGCTGCCAAGATACACCAGATTCTTGCCGGGTGCGCGCGTCAGCTGAAATACCGAAGCTTGCACCTGCTTGAAGGAGTCGAGCTGCAGATAGACGGGCGCGCCATACAAAAAGCTGTCGGACAGCGCGTTGAGCGCGTTCTGCACGAAGCGGAGCGTGTCGTTGCCCTGCTGCGCGGCCGGCTCGCCGGCGCGCTCGCGCGCGATCTGCCAGACCTCCCACATCGAGCCTTCGAGCATGCGCAGCATCAGGTTCGCGGCCTTCTCCTGCTCGGCCTTCGGCACCGAACGGTCGATGAACGTCGCGACGGCCTGGAAGCCGCCGATCGGCTGGCCGTCCGCGCCGCGGCCGACGCTGTCGTCGCTCGCCGCGAAAAGGGTCAGCACCTTCTGCGCGCTGTCCTGCAGGCGCGCGCGCAGCGACGCGTCCGTGCCCGGCAGCGAACGCTGCGCGAAGCGCGCGGCCGCTTCCGCGCGCACGGCCGGATCCTCGAGCGCCGCGCGCAGACGCATCCATTCGCCGATCGAATCCTGGCTGTCGGCCGGAATGCGCATGTAGCGGAACGGATCGTTCGGGCTCGAGCGCACGCCCGCGAGGAACACGCGCTCGCCGCTCATGTCGACGGGCAGCATGTAGTTGTTGAATTCGCGCGCCTGACCGTCCTTGCCGCGGATCTTGTACTGCACCGACGGCCCGATGTTGTGCAGCTGCATCGGCTTCGAGGTCTTCGCGCCCGAGCCGAGCCGCTCGTCGAACGCCTCCTTCAGCGATGCGGTCTTCGCAACGCCGCGCACGTCCGGCTTGCCGTTCGCGTCCGCCATGTTCTCGACGTTGATTGCGCGGAAATCGGCGAACTCGATCGTGTCGCCGTCGACGCCGGGCATCTGCAGCGGCGTCGAGCTGCCGATCGTGCCCTGCACCGCGAACGGCTTCGCGCTGCCGCCCGTCATCGGATAGGCCGTCATCTGCATCTGCGAGCCGCCGTCCTGGAAGCTCGACTGATAGATCGACACGCCCTTGTACGTGAACGGCTTGTTGACCTCGACGCGCGCCGGAATCTTGCGGCCCGTCTCGCGATCGATCACGACGATGTCGCTCGCGAACAGCTTCGGCATGCCGGTCGAGTAGTAGTCGACGATGAACTTGTTCAGCTGGATCGAGAACGGCAGATCCTGGATCAGCGAGCCGCTCGGCTGGTTCAGGATCGCGGTCGACACGAACTGGCCCTCGGGCACCCAGGCGTAGCCGCGGAACGTCGGGTTCGACGCGGACAGCCGGTGGTCGGCCGAAATCTCGCTGATCGTCGCGCTCGTGTTGACGGGGCTCTTGCCGAACATCCACATCTGGAATTTGATGGGCAGATTGCTGTCGAGCAGCCCGCCGATACAGATCACGACGATCGCGAGGTGCGCGGAGATGTAGCCCCACTTCGTCATCGCGCCGCGCTTCGCGGAGATCAGCGTCGCGCCGTCGGTTTCGCGCACGACGTGCTTGTAGCCGGCCTTCGCGACGAACGCGGCGAGCGCCGCCGCCGCGGCCGCACGCGTGCCGCTCGCCGAATACTCGGCCTTGTGATGGAACGCACGCAGGCTGCCTTCACGGACCTTGTCCTTCCAGCTTTTCGCGTCGGCGAGCATCTTCGGCGCATTGCGGATCACGCACAGCGAGATCGACACGACGAGGAAGATCAGGATCAGCATGAACCACCATGCGCTGTACACGTTGTACAGGCCGAGCGCGCGGAAGATGTCGGCCCAGAACGGGCCGAACTGGTTCACGTAGTTCGGATAAGGATCGTCCTGGGTGAGGACGGTGCCGATGATGCTCGCGATCGACAGCACGACCAGCAGCGCGATCGCGAAGCGCATCGAGCTGAGCAGCTCGACCGCGCGCTTCGACGCACCATGACCCGACTTCGACTGCAACCCCGACGTGGTAACGCTCATTCAAACTCCGACTGACAACAAAAAAGGGCAAGGCGGCCGCAACGACGCGGCGCCCCACCCTTTTCTTGTTCTGACTCCGGCCGCCCTTCGGACGCCCGGTCACTCCGTTCGCATCGAACCGCTCAATGCAGGCCGGCGATGTAATCCGCGACGGCCTTGATCTCGCTGTCCGACAGACGCGATGCGATCTGATGCATCGCCTCGTTGTTGTTCCGCGCGCCGGCACCCTGCTGGAACGCGGTCAACTGGCCCACCGTGTAGTCGGCCCATTGCCCCGACAGACGCGGATACTGAACCGGAATGCCTTGCCCCGTCGGCCCGTGGCAGCTCGCGCAGGCGGGCACGCCCTTGTCCGCGATGCCGCCGCGATAGATCTTCTGGCCGAGCGCCACGGTGGCCGCGTTGCGCGCGGTGCCGGGCTTGGCCGCTTGCGATCCGTAATACGCGGCGACGTTGCGCATGTCGTCCGGACTCAGCGCGCTGGCGAATCCGACCATCACCGCGTTGTTGCGCGCCGGCCCCTTCGCGCCCGGCTGCGCCTTGAAGTCGTTCAACTGCTTGACCAGATATTCGGGATGCTGACCGGCGAGCTTCGGGAAATTGCCCGAGGCGCTGTTGCCGTCGGCGCCGTGGCACGACGCGCATACCTGCCCGGCGATCGCCTTGCCGCGCTCCAGATCCGGCTTGGCCGCATCCGCCGCGCTTGCCTCTGCTACGAAACCTACGAACCCTGCTGCAACCTGAAGCACCATCAGAGACTTGCACAGTCGATTCATTCGCACACCCTGTTTCGTCTTGTGGGAATTTGAGGTTCTGCAAAAAACGACGGCGTTCAGTCTACCGCAGAAGCCGCATAAAAGTGCGACGCAGGCGCCCCGGGGCCTTCGGTAAAACCGCCGTATTGTACAATATCGCGCTGAAAGCCCCCGCGCCTATCGGGGCTACCCCGCCTCCACCAAGCGGCTCGCGCCGCCCGTCCGTCCGGTTCCCATGGCCTTTCTGCTCCATCAAGCCCGCTTCTATACGACCGTCAATCACCTGCGCGATCTGCCGCCCACGGTGCAGCCGGAAGTCGCATTCGCGGGCCGCTCGAACGCCGGCAAGTCGACGGCGATCAACGTGCTGTGCAACCAGAAACGACTGGCATTCGCGTCGAAAACGCCCGGCCGCACGCAGCACATCAACTACTTCTCGGTCGGGCCGGCCGCGGAACCCGTCGCGAATCTCGTCGATCTGCCCGGCTACGGCTACGCCGAAGTGCCCGGCGCCGCGAAGGCGCACTGGGAGATGCTGCTGTCCACCTATCTCGCGACGCGCTCGCAGCTCTGCGGGCTGATTCTCATGATGGACTCGCGCCGTCCGCTGACCGAACTCGATCGCCGGATGATCGAATGGTTCGCGCCGACCGGCAAGCCGATCCATACCTTGCTGACGAAGTGCGACAAATTGACGCGGCAGGAGAGCATCAACGCACTGCGCACCACGCAAAAGGGGCTGGATGCCTATCGCGATCAGGGGGTCCAAGGCAAGCTGACGGTCCAGCTGTTCTCGGCGCTCAAGCGCACGGGCCTCGATGAAGCGCATGCGTTGATCGAGAGCTGGGTGCGGCCGTCCGTCGCCGACGAAAAAAACGAGCCTGTAGCACAATGAACGGCAACGCGCGGCGGGATCGGCCGCGCGCACCTGAGAGCGCCTGCGATTCGGACGGCTCATAAAAAAACCCGCCGTCGAACGGCGGGTCAAACAGCCTAATCGAAAAAAGACAGGCACCCGCTCAGGGAGGAGAAGCGGGGAGCGCCGCGCATCGCGCGTCGCCCGATCGCTATCATATACCAACGCCCCCGAAAATGACCTAAGGGTTCCGTAAGGTCTTATTGCCCTGATTTCTGCCAATTCGTCATGAGTTTCCATCCGCTTCATCGTCCGCGCCGGATGCGCCGCGACGATTTCTCCCGGCGCCTGATGCGCGAAAACCGCCTGACCACCGACGATCTGATCTACCCCGTGTTCGTCGTCGAAGGCACGAACGAGCGGCAGCCCGTGCCGTCGATGCCCGGCGTCGAGCGCGTATCGGTCGATCTGCTGATGCATGTGGCCGAGCAATGCGTCGAACTCGGCGTGCCGGTGCTGTCGCTGTTCCCCGCGATCGAGCCCGCGCTGAAGACGCCGGACGGCCGCGAGGCGGGCAATCCCGAAGGCTTGATTCCGCGCGCGGTGCGTGAACTGAAGAAGCGCTTCCCCGAACTCGGCGTGCTGACCGACGTCGCACTCGATCCGTACACGAGCCACGGCCAGGACGGCGTGCTCGACGAGAACGGCTACGTGATCAACGACGACACGATCGAGATCCTCATCGAGCAGGCGCGCGCGCAGGCCGAAGCCGGCGTCGACATCGTCGCGCCGTCGGACATGATGGATGGGCGCATCGGCGCGATCCGCGAGATGCTCGAAAGCGACGGGCATATCCATACGCGGATCATGGCGTACTCGGCCAAGTTCGCGTCCGCGTTCTACGGCCCGTTCCGCGATGCGGTCGGCTCGGCGTCCAATCTCGGCAAGGGCAACAAGATGACCTACCAGATGGATCCCGCGAACACCGACGAAGCGCTGCGCGAAGTGCGTCTCGACATCGACGAAGGCGCCGACATGGTGATGGTCAAGCCGGGCATGCCGTATCTCGACATCGTGCGCCGCGTGAAGGACGAATTCCGCTTCCCGACTTACGTCTATCAGGTGAGCGGCGAATACGCGATGCTGAAGGCCGCCGCGATGAACGGCTGGCTCGACCACGACAAGGTCGTGCTCGAATCGCTGCTCGCGTTCAAGCGCGCGGGCGCCGACGGCGTGCTCACGTACTTTGCGCTCGACGCCGCGCGTCTGCTGAAAGCGCAACGCTGATCGGCGCGCCCTGCGCGGCTGCAAAACGAAACGGCGGAACACTTCGGTGTTCCGCCGTTTTTTTGTGCGCGCCCGATCGCGTGCGGCGACATCGCCTGGCGTGCGGTTCGTTCGTTATACGGTCGGCACGGCCGCGCGATCGAGGCTGCGCAGGAACGTCTCCGCGGCCTGATAGCCGACCACGCGCGCGATTTCCTTGCCGTTGCGATCGAAGAAGATGATGCCCGGCGGCCCGAACAGGCCGAAGCGCTTGAGCAGCGCCTGATCGTCCGCATTGTTGGCCGTCACGTCCGCACGCACGAGATGCAGCTGCGCGAGCCGCGCCTGCACGCGCGCGTCGGTAAACGTCAAGTGCTCCATCTCCTTGCAGCTCACGCACCAGTCGGCGTAGAAGTCGAGCATCACCGGCTGCGCGGAACTCTTCAGCAGCGCATCGAGCTCGCCGCTCGAGCGCACTGACGCGAATGCCGGACCCTCGTGCGCCGCGGCCGCCGCTGCATCGCTGCCGGTCGCCGCCGCGCGCGACGCGAGCACCGCGAGCGGCTTCACCGGATCGGTCGAACCGGCGGCGAGGCCGACGAGCAGCGTCGCGGCCCAGATCGCGAGCGCCGCGCCCAGACCGCGTCCGAGCCGGCGCCAGATCGAGGCGGCACCCGCATTCGGCGTGAACAGCCCGAGCGCCGCCGCGGCGACGAGCAGCCACAGCGCGGCCAGCATCATCTTCAATCCGCCGCCTAGCACCGGCCATACGATCCACAGCGCGGCCGCGAGCAGCACGATCCCGAAGAACACCTTCACGCCGTCCATCCACGCGCCCGCGCGCGGCAGCAGCGTACCGGCACCCACGCCGACGACGAGCAGCGGCACGCCGAGCCCCATCCCCATCGCGAACAACGCGGCGCCGCCGAGCCATGCGTTGCCCGTATGCGCGATGAACGCGAGGACCGCGAACAGCGGCGCCGTCATGCATGCGCCGACGACGAGCGCCGACAGCGCGCCCATCGCCGCGACCGCCGCGAAGTGACCGCCCTGACGCGCGCCGGACGCTTCGGCCGCACCGTTCTGCCAGCGCTGCGGCAACGCGATGTCCTTGCCGGAGATCAGCGATACCGCAAACGCGGTCAGCAGCATGGCGAAGGCGCCGAGCACCCACGGGTTCTGCAGCCATGCACCGAGGCTCTGGCCGATCAGCGCCGCGGCGATCCCGAGCACCGTATAGACGAGCGCCATGCCGACCACGTACGTGAGCGACAGCGCGAAGCCGCGTGCGTGCGTCGCCCGCGTGCCCTGGCCGATGATGATCGCCGACACGATCGGGATCATCGGATACGAACACGGCAGCAGGCTCAGCACGACGCCTGCGACGAAGTACAACGCGACGATCGTGAAGAAGCCCCGCCCTTCGAGCAGCGACTGCGCGAAATCGGCGCTCGTGACCTTGTCGAACCAGCTGCCCTGCGCGGCCGTATTGCCCGCCGCATTCGACGCAGTGCCGAGCGCGGCGCCGTCGATCTTCACGACATGCTCGGCGGGCGGATAGCAGATGCCTTCGTCCGCGCAGCCCTGCGACGTGACGGCGAGCTCGAACGGCCCGGCCGCCTGCTTCACCGGCACGTGGATCACGACGTCGCCGCGATACGTCTCGACGTTCTTTCCGAAGGTCTGGTCGAACTTCACATGGCCGGCGGGCAGTTGCGGCTCGCCGAGCGTCGCCTGGCCGCTTTTCACCGCGAACGCGAATCGCTCGCGGTAGAGGTAGTAGCCGTTCGCGACCTTGAAGCGGACGTCGACCTGCCCCGGCGCTTCGCTGGCGCTGAACTTGAACGCGACCGTCGGATCGAGGAAATCGTCGGCCGCGCGTGCGATCGACATGCCGCCCAGCATGCACAGCACCGACAACAGGAATGCGAGGAATTGCAGCGCACGCGCGCGCACGGGAAGCGCCATACCGTTAAACATGAAAGAGACGTTGAGTTTCGCCGGCCACCCACTGACCGTAGGCGTCCGATGCGGTCGCCTGCCACGACAGGATTTCGGGCGTGTCGTACGGATGATGCGCGACGATAAACCGCTCCAGTTCGAGCGCGCGAACGGCGCTCGTCTTGAACAGCAGCTGGATCTCGTCGGCGGTCTCGACCTTGCCCTGCCAGTGATAGCGCGACTTGATCGCGCCGAGTTCCGACACGCACGCGGCGAGCCGCGCACCGAGCGCACCGTCGGCCAGCGTCGCGGCGGTCGCGGCATCCGGCACCGTCGTCAGCATCAGTACTACCACCATTCGCGCCCTCCTGATTCGCTCGCGGGGCCGGCGCGCATCCGGCGACGGCAACTCGCCGCACGCCGCGGCCCACGCTTGTCGCCCCGTATCGTAGCGCAGCGCGAGCGCGGCTGCCGGCGGCACGCTGCGACAATCGATCGCAGCTGGCGCCCGAAAAACAAAAAGGGCCAAGCAATCGCTCAGCCCTTTCGGTTACTGCTTCGTACCGAAGCTTATTCCGCTTCTTGCACGTTTTCCGTTTCGTCGACTTCCGGACGATCCAGCAGTTCGACCAGTGCCATCGGCGCGTTGTCGCCGACGCGGAAGCCGAACTTCAGGATACGCAGGTAGCCGCCCGGACGGTTCGCGAAACGCGGACCGAGCACGTCGAACAGCTTCGCGACCGAATCGCGATCGCGCAGGCGGTTGAACGCCAGGCGACGGTTCGCGAGCGACGGCTTCTTGCCGAGCGTGATCAGCGGCTCGACGACTTTACGGAGTTCCTTCGCCTTCGGCAGCGTCGTCTTGATGACTTCGTGCTCGATCAGCGAGTTGGACATGTTGCGGAGCATAGCCAGACGGTGGCTGCTCGTGCGGTTCAGTTTCCGCAGACCATGACGATGGCGCATTTCAGTTTCCTTGATTCAAAGTTTTGATCCAGCTCTTCTATCGCACCCCGAACGGGCGCACGGGCCGGTAACGAAAAAAAGCAAGATGCGGATTTTAAAGGAAAATCCGCATCTTTGCCAGCTTCAGCAACTACCGCGCTTACTTGTCGAGCCCAGCCGGCGGCCAGTTCTCGAGCTTCATGCCCAGCGTCAGGCCGCGCGAGGCGAGCACTTCCTTGATCTCGTTCAGCGACTTGCGACCGAGGTTCGGCGTCTTCAGCAGCTCGTTTTCCGTGCGCTGGATCAGATCGCCGATATAGTAGATGTTCTCGGCCTTCAGGCAGTTCGCGGAACGGACCGTCAGCTCGAGATCGTCCACCGGACGCAGCAGGATCGGATCGATCTGCGGTGCGCGCGACGGTGCCTCGGCAGCGGTTTCCGTGCCTTCCAGCGCCGCGAACACCGACAGCTGGTCGACGAGGATGCGCGCCGATTGACGGATCGCCTCTTCCGGCGTGATCACGCCGGTCGTTTCGATGTTCATCACGAGCTTGTCGAGGTCGGTACGCTGCTCGACACGCGCGCTTTCGACCGCGTAGCTCACGCGGCGAACCGGCGAGAACGATGCGTCGAGCACGATGCGGCCGATGATCTTGGCCGTGTCTTCGCCATAGCGACGGACGTTGCCCGGCACGTAGCCGCGACCCTTCTCGACCTTGATCTGCACGTCGAGCTTGCCGCCCTTCGACAGATGCGCGATCACGTGATCCGGGTTGATGACTTCGCAATCGTGCGCCAGCTCGATATCGCCGGCGGTGACGACGCCCTCACCTTCCTTGCGCAGGGTCACCGTCACTTCGTCGCGGTTGTGCAGCTTGAACACCACGCCCTTCAGGTTCAGCAGCAGGTTGACGACGTCCTCTTGCACACCATCGAGCGTCGAATACTCGTGAACCACGCCCGCGATCGTGACTTCCGTCGGCGCGTAACCGACCATCGACGACAGCAGCACGCGACGGAGCGCATTGCCCAAGGTGTGGCCGTAGCCGCGCTCGAACGGCTCCATGACCACCTTCGCATGGTTCTCGCCCAGCGATTCCACGGCGATGATCTTGGGTTTCAACAAACTGGTTTGCATAGGTTTTCCTTTTCAATACCCTCGGCTCGTTACACCGATAAGGCTGACCGGTAACACCCTGAAAATAAACAGCCGAGGTCACCCCTTGCTGCACGCAATCGGGGTACCTCGGCCGTCAATCGGATTAACGCGAATACAATTCGACGATCAGGCTTTCGTTGATGTCGCCGCCGATGTCGGCGCGTTCCGGCACTTGCTTGAACGTACCTTCGAACTTCTTCGCATCGACTGCAACCCAGCTCGGCATGCCGCCTTGCTCGGCCAGTGACAGCGCTTCGATGATACGTGCCTGCTTCTTCGCCTTTTCGCGGATCGCGATGACGTCGCCTGCCTTCACTTGCTGCGACGGCACGTTCGCGACGATGCCGTTCACCGTGATCGACTTGTGGCTGACGAGCTGACGCGCTTCAGCGCGGGTCGAGCCGAAGCCCATGCGATACACGACGTTGTCGAGGCGCGATTCGAGCAGTTGCAGCAGGTTTTCACCCGTGTTGCCCTTGCGGCGGTCGGCTTCGGCGAAGTAGCGGCGGAACTGACGCTCCAGCACGCCGTAGATACGCTTGACCTTTTGCTTTTCACGCAGCTGCGTGCCGTAGTCGGACGTACGTGCGCCCGAGGTACGGCCGTGCTGACCCGGCTTGCTGTCGAGCTTGCACTTGTCGGCGAGCGAGCGACGCGCGCTCTTCAGGAACAGGTCGGTGCCTTCACGGCGGGACAGCTTGGCTTTAGGGCCGATATAACGTGCCACTTTGCATTCCTTTTATCAATCGGTCACGCGGATCGGAATCCGCGCTAGTCCGCTCCCTTTGGGGCGAACGGTGGGCTTAGTCAATCAAAAAAGCAACGCCCGTCGACGCGGCGCGGCGACAGGCAATGCGCCAGCACGAACGTGCCAGCACATCCTTAGATACGACGACGCTTCGGCGGACGGCAGCCGTTGTGCGGAATCGGGGTGACGTCCGAAATCGCGGTGATCTTGATGCCGAGGCCGTGCAGCGCGCGCACTGCCGACTCGCGACCCGGGCCCGGGCCCTTGATCCGCACTTCCAGATTCTTCACGCCGTATTCCATCGCGACGCGGCCAGCCGACTCGGCTGCGACCTGAGCAGCGAACGGCGTCGATTTGCGCGAGCCCTTGAAGCCCTGACCGCCCGACGTCGCCCATGCCAGTGCGTTGCCTTGGCGATCGGTGATCGTGATGATCGTGTTGTTGAACGACGCGTGAACGTGAACCACGCCTTCAGCGACGTTCTTCTTAACCTTCTTGCGAACGCGTTGCGCCGCGGTGTTCGAAGCCTTAGCCATTACGTTTTCCTGTAACTGTCAGTTCCGCTTACTTCTTCAGCGCTTGCGCTGCACGACGCGGACCCTTGCGGGTACGTGCGTTCGTACGCGTACGCTGACCGCGCATCGGCAGGCCCTTGCGATGACGAACGCCACGGTAGCAACCGAGATCCATCAGGCGCTTGATGTTCATCGTCACTTCACGGCGCAGATCGCCTTCGACGACAAACTTGCCCACTTCTTCACGCAGCTTTTCCAAGTCTGCGTCGGTCAGATCCTTGACCTTCTTCGAAAAATCGACGCCAGCTGCCACGCAGATGCTGCGCGAACGGGTGCGGCCGATACCGAAGATTGCCGTCAGGCCGATCTCGGTATGCTGGTGATTCGGGATGTTAACCCCTGCGATACGAGCCATTGTTTTTCCTCAAACAAAAAGCGCAAACAAACGCGCGGTCAGCCTTGGCGCTGCTTGTGGCGCGGATCCGAGCTGCAGATCACGCGAACGACGCCTTTGCGCTTGATGATCTTGCAATTGCGGCAAATGCGCTTAACCGATGCCATCACTTTCATGATAATACCCTTTTTTCCAAATCACTTCGCCCGGAACACGATCCGCGCACGAGACAGATCGTAAGGCGTCAATTCAACCGTCACCTTGTCGCCCGGCAGGATGCGGATGTAGTGCATCCGCATCTTTCCGGAGATATGCCCCAACACGACATGGCCGTTTTCCAGCTTCACGCGGAAGGTCGCATTCGGGAGGTTTTCGATCACCTCACCCTGCATCTGGATTACATCGTCTTTGGCCATAGTCCTTTTAACGCATTGGGATGTTGCCGCCCTTGAAGTTGGCCTTCTTGAGCAGCGACTCATACTGTTGCGACATAACGTACGACTGCACCTGCGCCATGAAGTCCATCGTGACGACGACAATGATCAGCAGCGACGTTCCACCAAAATAAAACGGCACGTTCCAGCGCAGCACCAGAAATTCCGGCAGCAGACACACGAAGACGATGTAGATCGCACCGGCCAGCGTCAGACGCGTGAGGATGCGGTCGATATATCGCGCGGTCTGGTCGCCCGGACGGATGCCCGGCACGAACGCGCCGCTCTTCTTCAGGTTGTCCGCGGTTTCCCTGCTGTTGAACACCAGTGCGGTGTAGAAGAAGCAGAAAAACACGATCGCCAGCGTGTACAGCAGCACATAGACCGGCTGGCCCGGCTTCAGCGCCTCCGCGACGTTATGCAACGTGTTGGAGATCCAGCTTCCCGACGGCTGACCCGTGCTGAACCAGCCGAGAATCGTGGCCGGGAACAGGATGATCGACGACGCGAAGATCGGCGGAATCACACCCGACATGTTCAGCTTCAGCGGCAGGTGCGACGACTGCCCGCCGTAGATCTTGTTGCCGACCTGACGCTTCGCGTAGTTCACGAGGATCTTGCGCTGACCGCGTTCGATGAACACGACCAGGTAAGTCACCGCGGCAATCAGAACGACGATGATGATCGCCGAAATGATGCTCATCGAACCCGTGCGCACCAGCTCGAACAGACCGCCCACGGCATTCGGGAACCCTGCTGCAATCCCGCCGAAGATGATGATCGAGATACCGTTGCCCAGACCGCGCTCGGTGATCTGCTCGCCGAGCCACATCAGGAACATCGTACCGGTGACCAGCGTCACGACCGTCGTCAGCCGGAACAGCATGCCGGGGTCGATCACGAGGCCCGGCTGGTTTTCCAGCGCAGCCGCGATACCGAACGCCTGGAAGGTCGCGAGCACCACGGTGAAATACCGCGTGTACTGCGTGATCTTCCGTTGCCCCGCCTGCCCCTCCTTCTTCAGCGCCTCGAGCTGCGGCGACACGATCGCCAGCAGCTGCATGATGATCGACGCCGAGATGTACGGCATGATCCCCAGCGCGAAGATCGTGAAACGCGACAGCGCGCCGCCCGAGAACATGTTGAACATGCCCAGGATGCCGCCCGCCTGACTCTGGAACAGCTTCGCCAGTTGATCCGGATCGATGCCCGGCACGGGGATGTGCGCGCCGATGCGATAGACGATCAGCGCCAGGAGCAGGAACATCGCTCGCCGGCGCAGATCGCCGAATTTCGCCGTGCTTCGACCGGGTTTTGCAAGACTCGGGCTGTTAGCCAAGTACCTTCTCCGATGAATGCAAGTGACGACGCGCTACGCGTGTCACTCGGCGAACGAACCGCCAGCCGCTTCGATCGCAGCGCGCGCACTCTTCGTGGCGCCGAGACCCTTCACGACGATCTTGCGCTTCAGTTCGCCCGTGGCGATGATCTTCGCGCTCTTCGTCAGCTCGCCGACCAGGCCGGCTTGCTTCAGTGCGAGCAGATCGATTTCATCGACCGGCAGCTTCTCGAGGTCGCCCAGACGCACTTCACCGACGAATTCCTTCGTCAGCGACGTGAAGCCGCGCTTCGGCAGACGACGTTGCAGCGGCATCTGACCGCCTTCGAAGCCGACCTTGTGGAAGCCGCCCGAACGCGATTTCTGACCCTTGTGACCACGGCCAGCCGTCTTGCCGAGGCCCGAACCGATGCCGCGGCCGACGCGACGCTTGGCGTGCTTGGCGCCAGCGGCCGGCTTCAGGTTATTCAATTCCATATCAACTCCTTGATCCGTAGGGCCGCTTACGCGATGACCTTAACGAGGTACGAGACCTTGTTGATCATGCCGCGGACCGCCGGCGTGTCCTGAAGCTCGCTGACCGAGTTGAGTCGGCGCAGGCCCAGGCCACGCACGGTCGCGCGGTGCGATTCGCGGGTCCCGATCAGGCTCTTGACGAGCTGAACCTTGACAGTTTTTTCAGACATGGTGACCACCCGGGCTTAGCCCAAAATTTCTTCGACGGACTTGCCGCGCTTCGCCGCGATGTCTGCCGGGGTCGACTGCTTGCGCAGGCCGTCCAGCGTCGCACGCACGAGGTTGTACGGGTTCGTCGAACCGTGGCTCTTGGCCACGACGTTCTGAACGCCCATCACGTCGAACACGGCGCGCATCGGGCCGCCGGCGATCACGCCGGTACCGTCCTTCGCCGGAGCGAGGAGAACCGTCGATGCGCCGTGCTTGCCGTGCACTTCGTGCTGGAGCGTGCCGTTCTTCAGCGGCACCTTGAACATGTTGCGGCGAGCCTGCTCCATCGCCTTCTGGACAGCGACCGGCACTTCCTTCGCCTTGCCCTTGCCCATACCGACGCGGCCATCACCGTCGCCGACCACGGTCAGTGCGGCGAAGCCGAGAATACGGCCACCCTTCACGACCTTGGTCACGCGGTTGACCGAAATCATCTTTTCGCGAAGGCCGTCGTCGCGCTCGTCAGCCTGAACTTTCGCTTGCATCTTTGCCATGACGAATTCCTTCCTTAGAACTTGAGCCCAGCTTCACGAGCTGCCTCAGCCAGCGCCTTCACGCGGCCGTGGTAGCGGAAGCCCGAGCGGTCGAAGGCGACGGATTCGATGCCGGCGGCCTTGGCCTTCTCGGCAATACGCTTGCCGATCAGCGTCGCGGCGGCGACGTTGCCACCCTTGCCCGACTTGTCTGCGAGCTCGGCGCGCACTTCAGCTTCCAGCGTCGACGCGCTAGCGAGCACCTTGGTGCCGCACGGCGAGAACACCTGAGCGTAGATGTGCGTGTTCGTGCGATGCACGGCGAGACGCGCGACCTGCAGCTCAGCGATCTTGATACGCGTCTGGCGAGCGCGGCGCAGGCGAGATTGAGTCTTATCCATGATTGCGCACCCTTACTTCTTCTTCGTTTCTTTGAGGATCACAACCTCGTCGGCATAGCGCACGCCCTTGCCCTTGTAGGGCTCAGGCGGACGGTAGCCGCGGACTTCCGCAGCCACTTGGCCGACTTTCTGCTTGTCGATCCCCTTGATCACGATTTCGGTTTGCGTCGGGGTTTCAGCCTTGACGCCTTCCGGCATCTGGTGCACCACCGGGTGCGAGAAACCCAGCGACAGGTTCAGCTTGTCGCCTTGCGCTTGCGCACGGTAGCCGACGCCAACCAGCGTCAGCTTGCGCTCGAAACCCTTGGTCACGCCGTGCACGGCATTCGCGATGATCGCGCGCATCGTGCCCGACAGTGCATTTGCTTCGCGGCTTTCGTCGGCCGGCGCCAGGTTCAGCGTGCCGTCGTTGTTCGCCACCTTCACGAGCGGGTTCACCGCTTGCGTGATCGTGCCCAGCGGGCCCTTGACGGTGATGACGCCGTCGGCCAGCTTGACTTCCGCGCCTTGCAGCGCGATCGGGCTCTTACCTACTCGAGACATGTTTCTCTCTCCTCGGCTTTAAGCGACGTAGCAGATGACTTCGCCGCCGACGCCCGTTGCGCGCGCCTTGCGGTCGGTCATCACGCCCTTCGGCGTCGACACGATAGCCACACCGAGGCCATTCATGACCTGCGGAATCTCGTTACGGCCGCGGTACACGCGCAGACCCGGCTTCGACACGCGCTCGAGGCGCTCGATCACCGGACGGCCCGCGTAGTACTTCAGCGCGATGTTCAGCTCAGCCTTCGCGCCTTCGGTCTTCACCGCGAAATCGTCGATATAACCTTCGTCCTTCAGGACTTGTGCGATTGCAACCTTGACCTTCGACGAGGGCATCGCGACCGATACCTTCTCGACCATCTGCGCGTTGCGGATGCGAGTCAGCATATCGGCGATAGGATCACTCATGCTCATTTACGTTTCTCCTATTACCAGCTCGCCTTGGTCAGGCCAGGAATCTCGCCACGGAATGCGATTTCACGAATCTTGTTGCGCGCGAGGCCGAATTTGCGGAACGTGCCACGCGGACGGCCCGTGATCGCGCAGCGGTTGCGCTGGCGGGTCGGGTTTGCGTTGCGGGGCAGTTGCTGCAGCTCAAGGCGTGCTTCGTAGCGCTCTTCTTCCGACTTGCTTTGGTCTTCGATGATCGCCTTCAGCGCTTCGCGCTTTGCTGCGAACTTCGCGACCAGGCGGGCGCGCTTCTTTTCACGTTCGATCAGTGCCAGTTTAGCCACGGTAACCTCAGTTTCTGAACGGGAACTTGAAGCTGGCGAGCAGCGCCTTTGCTTCGTCGTCGGTCTTCGCGGTCGTCGTGATGCTGATGTTCAGCCCACGCAGCGCGTCGATCTTGTCGTAATCGATTTCGGGGAAAATGATCTGCTCTTTCACACCGATGTTGTAGTTGCCACGGCCATCGAATGCACGACCCGACACGCCGCGGAAGTCACGCACGCGCGGCAGCGCAACCGTCACCAGACGGTCGAGGAATTCGTACATCGCACGGCCACGCAGCGTCACCATCGCGCCGATCGGGTAACCCTGGCGGATCTTGAAACCTGCGATTGCCTTGCGAGCCTTCGTGACGACCGGCTTCTGGCCGGCGATCTTCGTGAGGTCGCCAACGGCGTTCTCGATGATCTTCTTGTCCGCGACGGCTTCGCCAAGACCCATGTTCAGCGTGATCTTGGTGATGCGCGGCACTTCCATGACCGACTTGTAACCGAACTTCTCGATCAGGCCGGGCACAACCTTTTCTTTGTAAAACTCTTGCAAACGAGCCATTTTTTACTCCGCTGCGTCAGGCGCTCAGTACGGCACCGGTCGTCTTCAGGAAGCGAACCTTCTTGCCTTCCTCGACCTTGACGCCGACACGCGACGCCTTGCCGTTCGCGTCGACAACCGCGACGTTCGAAATGTGGAGGGGCATCGTCTTCGCTTCCACACCACCCGTCGTACCCTTCATCGGGTTCGGCTTCACGTGCTTCTTGACGAGGTTGATACCTTCAACCGTCACGCGGTCGGCGGCGACTGCCAGCACGACACCGCGCTTGCCCTTGTCCTTGCCTGCGATGACGATGACTTCGTCACCCTTGCGAATCTTGTTCATCGCGACTCCTTACAGCACTTCCGGCGCCAGCGAGACGATCTTCATGAATCGTTCGCTACGCAGCTCACGCGTCACCGGCCCGAAAATGCGGGTGCCGATCGGCTCGAGCTTGTTATTCAAAAGCACAGCGGCGTTGCCGTCGAACTTGATCAGCGAGCCGTCTTGACGGCGCACGCCCTTGGCGGTGCGGACCACCACGGCGTTGTAGATTTCGCCTTTCTTCACACGCCCGCGCGGCGTTGCCTCTTTGACGCTCACCTTGATGATGTCGCCAATGCTGGCATAACGACGCTTCGAGCCGCCGAGCACCTTGATGCACATGACTTCACGCGCACCCGTGTTGTCGGCTACTTCAAGCCGAGATTCGGTCTGGATCATGGTTTGTCTTTCCCAACTTAATCCGGATGCACCACCATGATGCATACGGTCAGTCTTGGTCCCGTCAGCCGATCGGCTGCTTGGGTTGGAACAGCAGCGACGGCAAACGAAACCCGCCATCGCAATTCGGTGAATCTTTCGGAGCAGGCTGGCGCCTGTCCGCTTCCCCCACCAACTTCGCCCGCGACGGGGCTCCCATAAAGAGGGAAGACCGGGATTATAACAAATAATCCCGGTCACGCAAGCAAAAACTTTGCGATTTCAAGCACTTCGTGGAGAAGTGCCCGTTACTGCTCTACTGCTCTGACCCGCTTAGATAACGCGGGCTGCCTCGACGAGACGCGCCACCGCCCAGGCCTTCGTCTTCGAAACAGGACGGGTTTCCTGGATTTCGACGAGATCGCCTTCGTTGTAGGTGTTCGCTTCATCGTGCGCGTGGTACTTCTTCGAACGCACGACATACTTGCCGTAGATCGGGTGCTTGACGCGGTGCTCGACCAGCACGGTGACGGTCTTGTCCATCTTGTTGCTGACGACCCGACCGATCAGCGTCCGCTTCAGCGAGGTTTTCACGCTATCGTTCATTTCTGGTTCGCCTTCTGAGTCATGACGGTCCGCACACGTGCGATGTCGCGACGAACCTTCTTCAGCTGGCTCGTGTTCGTGAGCTGCTGGGTCGCGAGTTGCATGCGCAGGCCGAATTGCGCCTTCAGCAGGTCCGCCAGCTCTTTGTTGAGCGCGGCCTGGTCTTTCTGGAGAAGTTCGGAAGCCTTCATGTTTTCTCCTTAGGCGCCGAGCTGGCGAACGATAAACGTGGTCTGGATCGGCAGCTTCGCTGCAGCCAGACGGAACGCCTCACGCGCCAGTTCTTCGGATACGCCGTCCATTTCGTACAGCATCTTGCCCGGCTGAATCTCGGCGACGTAGTACTCCGGGTTACCCTTACCGTTACCCATACGTACTTCGGCCGGCTTCTGCGAAATCGGCTTGTCCGGGAAAATGCGAATCCAGATGCGGCCGCCACGCTTGATGTGACGCGTCATGGCACGACGCGCCGCTTCGATTTGACGCGCGGTCAAACGGCCGCGACCGATCGCCTTCAGGCCGAATTCACCGAACGACACCGCGTTGCCGCGCGTCGCCTTGCCGGTGTTACGACCCTTCTGCTCTTTGCGATACTTCCTGCGTTTCGGTTGCAGCATCGTTATTCTCCAGTCTTGCCGTCTTCCGGCTTGCCGGCGCCACGGCGCGGTGCGCCACGACGAGCACCCGGAGCGCCGCCTTCGCCGTCACGGCGCGGACGACGGTCGCCCGGACGCGCATTGCGACGCGGACGCTTGTCTTCGGCTACTTCTTCCACCACCGGCGCGTCGTTGCGGCCAAGGGTATCGCCCTTGTACACCCACACCTTGACGCCGATGATCCCGTAGGTCGTCTTCGCTTCCGAAGTCGCGTAGTCGATATCGGCACGCAGCGTGTGCAGCGGCACGCGACCTTCGCGATACCACTCCGTACGCGCGATTTCGATACCGTTCAGACGGCCTGCGCTCATGATCTTGATGCCCTGGGCACCCAGACGCATCGCGTTCTGCATCGCACGCTTCATCGCGCGACGGAACATGATCCGGCGCTCGAGCTGCTGCGTGATGGAGTCGGCGATCAGCTGCGCATCGGTTTCCGGCTTGCGGATCTCTTCGATGTTGACGTGAACCGGAACGCCCATGCGGCGTTGCAGTTCCGTCTTCAGCAGTTCGATATCCTCACCCTTCTTGCCGATGACGACGCCCGGACGCGAGCTGAAAATCGTGATGCGCGCGTTCTTCGCCGGACGCTCGATGACGACGCGGCCGACCGAAGCGTTCTTCAGCTTCTTCTTCAGATACTCACGAACACCGATGTCTTCCTGCAGCATCGCCGCGAAATTGTTGTTGTTCGCGTACCAACGCGAAGCCCAATTGCGGCTGACAGCCAGGCGGAAGCCAGTCGGATGAATTTTCTGTCCCATCGTATGGCTCCTTAATTCCCGACCGTCACTGTGATGTGACAGGATTGCTTCTCGATGCGGTTACCGCGGCCCTTGGCGCGCGCGGTGAAACGCTTGAGCGATGCAGCCTTGTCGACGTAGATGCTCTTGATCTTCAGCTCGTCGATATCGGCGCCTTCGTTGTGCTCCGCATTCGCGATCGCCGACAGCACGACCTTCTTCACGATGCCAGCCGCTTTCTTCGGCGAGAACGTCAGAACGTTCAGCGCCTTGTCGACCGGCAAACCGCGGATCTGGTCAGCCACAAGGCGCGTCTTTTGCGCCGAGATGCGGGCACCGCGATGAATTGCTTTCACTTCCATCTTGATAGCCCCTTATTTCTTGGCCTTCTTGTCGGCCGCGTGACCCTTGAACGTACGGGTCAGTGCGAACTCGCCAAGCTTGTGGCCGACCATGTTTTCCGAGATGTACACCGGAACGTGTTGACGGCCGTTGTGAACGGCGATCGTCAGGCCGATGAAATCCGGGAGGATCGTCGAGCGACGCGACCAGGTCTTGATCGGCTTCTTGTCGCGCGAAGCTGCAGCCGCCTCAACTTTCTTCAGCAAATGGGCGTCGCAGAACGGACCTTTTTTAACAGAACGTGCCATTGCCTACTCCTTAACGCTTGTGACGGCGCTGGACGATCATCGTCGTCGTGCGCTTGTTGCGACGCGTACGGAAGCCCTTCGTCGGCGTGCCCCACGGGCTCACCGGGTCGCGGCCCGCAGCGGTACGGCCTTCACCACCACCGTGCGGGTGGTCGATCGGGTTCATTGCCACGCCACGCACCGTCGGGCGGATACCGCGCCAGCGGTTCGCACCGGCCTTGCCGATCTGGCGCAGGCTGTGCTCTTCGTTGCCGACTTCACCGATCGTCGCACGGCACTCGATGTGCACGCGGCGGATTTCGCCCGAACGCAGACGGACCTGCGCGTACACGCCTTCGCGTGCGAGCAGCATGGCCGACGTACCGGCCGAACGCGCCATTTGCGCGCCCTTGCCCGGCAGCATCTCGATGCAGTGGATCGTCGTACCGACCGGGATGTTGCGGATCGGCAGCGTGTTGCCTGCACGGATCGGCGCTTCCGAACCCGACATGAGCTGCTGGCCAACCGTCACGCCCTTCGGCGCGATGATGTAGCGGCGCTCGCCGTCGGCGTACAGCACCAGCGCGATGTTCGCGCTGCGGTTCGGGTCGTACTCGAGACGCTCGACCTTCGCCGGAATGCCGTCCTTCGTGCGACGGAAATCGATCACGCGGTAGTGGTGCTTGTGACCACCGCCCTGGTGACGCGTCGTGATGCGGCCGTTGTTGTTGCGGCCAGCCTTGGAGCTCTGCGTGTCGAGCAGTGCCGCGTGCGGCTTGCCCTTGTGCAGGTCCTTGTTGACCACCTTGACCATCGCGCGGCGGCCCGGCGACGTCGGTTTAACTTTCACGATTGCCATGATTACTTGGCCTCCGCTTCGAAGTTGATTTCCTGGCCGGGCTTCAGGCACACGTATGCCTTCTTCACGTCCTTGCGGCGGCCCATCGAACGGCCGAAGCGCTTTTGCTTGCCCTTCTAAACCAGCACGTTGACGGAATCAACTTCAACCTTGAACAGCAGCTCGACAGCCGCCTTCACTTCCTGCTTCGTGGCATCCGGTGCGACTTCGAACACGACTTGCTCGTTCTTGTCGGCAACCAGCGTCGCCTTTTCGGAAATCACCGGTGCGAGCAGGACCTGCATCAAACGATGATCGTTCTTGCGAATCTCGCTCATGACAGCAACTCCTCGATCTGGGCGACCGCAGCCTTCGTGACCAGCACTTTCTTGAAGTAGATCAGCGACAGCGGGTCAGCGTAGCGCGGCTCGACAACTGCCACGTGCGGCAGGTTGCGCGAAGCCAGGTACAGGTTTTCGTCGACCGTGTCGGTGATGATCAACACGGAATCGAGACCCATGGCCTTGAACTTGTCGGCCAGCAGCTTGGTCTTCGGCGCTTCGAGAACGATGTCCTCGACGACCGACAGACGGCCTTCGCGGGCCAGCTGCGAGAAGATCGAGCAGAGACCTGCGCGATGCATCTTCTTGTTGACCTTGTGCGAGAAGTTTTCTTCCGGCGAGTTCGGGAAGATACGACCACCGCCACGCCACAGCGGGCTCGACGACATACCGGCACGAGCGCGGCCCGTACCCTTCTGACGCCACGGCTTCTTGGTCGTGTGCTTGACCTGCTCGCGGTCCTTCTGCGCGCGGTTACCCTGGCGAGCGTTCGCCTGGTAAGCGACGACGATCTGGTGGATCAGCGCTTCGTTGTAGTCACGACCGAACACGACGTCCGATGCGTTGACCACTGCACCTTCCTGACCATTTTCGTTCAGGAGCTTGAGTTCCATTATTTCGCCCCCTTGGTCTTCACGGCCGGCGTCACGAAAACCTTGCCGCCCTTCGCACCCGGAATCGCACCCTTGACGAGCAGCAGCTTGCGCTCTGCGTCGATACGAGCGATTTCGAGGTTTTGCACCGTCACCGTCACGTCACCCATGTGACCCGTCATGCGCTTGCCCGGGAACACGCGACCCGGATCCTGCGCCATACCGATCGAGCCCGGCACGTTGTGCGAGCGCGAGTTACCGTGGGAAGCACGACCCGAACCGAAGTTGTAACGCTTGATGGTACCGGCGTAGCCCTTACCGATCGACACGCCTTGCACGTCGACCTTCTGGCCCACTTCGAACAGATCCGGGCCAACGATGGCGCCATTCGACAGCTCGGCTGCCTTGGCCGCATCGATGCGGAATTCCTTGAGGATTTCACCGGCTTCAACGCCGGCTTTGGCGAGATGACCTGCCAGCGGCTTCGTCACGCGCGATGCGCGGCGGGAGCCGAATGCAACCTGAACGGCGGTGTAGCCGTCGGTTTCAACAGTCTTGATCTGCGTCACGCGGTTGTCCGACACGTCCACCACGGTGACGGGAATCGAATCCCCTTCAGCCGTGAAGATACGGGTCATGCCAACCTTGCGACCTACGAGTCCAAGGCTCATCGTTTTCTCCATTCCCGACTGCGATTGGTCGGGGCTGATTTACAAAATGCCGGGTACGCAAGACCCGACTTTTTTACGCGAATGCGCGAAAAGCCTAGCATTGTAGCAAGGCTTCCCGTTTTCTGCAAGCAATCAAAGACTTAGCACCCTCCGGAACCCCGGAAGGCGCCGAAAGCCTTACTGCAGCTTGATTTCCACGTCGACGCCAGCCGGCAGGTCGAGCTTCATCAGCGCGTCGACCGTCTTGTCGGTCGGATCGACGATGTCCATCAGACGCTGGTGGGTACGGATCTCGAGCTGGTCGCGCGACGTCTTGTTGACGTGCGGCGAACGCAGGATGTCAAAACGCTGGATGCGCGTCGGCAGCGGCACCGGGCCACGGACGATTGCACCAGTCCGCTTCGCGGTATCGACGATCTCGGCGGCCGATTGATCGATCAGGCGATAGTCGAAAGCCTTCAGGCGAATGCGGATTTTCTGTTGCTGCATGACGATTCCTTGAAAAGAGCGAGGCGATATTGCATCGCCGGACACTAAAAGAACGCAAGACAGCGCACCTGCGGGGTGCGAGGCACGATGTCCCGGGACGGTACTTCCACTGCTAAGCCCGCGATTCTACACGATTTTGTCGAGCGGTGGTGCGCGTTTGTCGATACCGCGCCGCCGCCCGGCCAAAACGAAACCGGGCGCCAGCGGAACTGGACGCCCGGTTTCGGACGGTACGACTGCTTACCGTGGAATCGCGGCCCCCGTGGGAAGCCGCGGATCGCCGAATTTACTCGATGATCTTTGCGACGACGCCGGC
>NZ_KV786647.1:0-19597 GCF_001806955.1 Burkholderia sp. HMSC10F09 | reverse complement strand
GCCGGCGGCGCCGCCCAGCAGCCCGGCGCGAAGCGCGACGGCCAGGCACCGAAGCCGAAGGCGGCCGCAAAGCCGCGCTCGCAGGGCAGCGGGAACGGCAACGGCGCGCGTCCGTCGAACGGCAACGCCGCGCACCCGAACCGCAATCGTTCGTCACGCAGCGGCCAGCGCGGTCACTGAAGCCGTGCAGCCGCGCGCCGCAGGTGCTCGACCTGGCGCTGCCAGCGTGCGAGCACCGCGGCGCGCTCGCCTTCCAGCGCAAACGTGACACCCGTCGCGAGACGCGCATAGCCCACGCGCTGCGCATCGCCGTGCGCGATCGTCGCAGCGAAGCCGGCCAATCCGCCGAATGCCCCTTCGAGCGGCGCGACGTTCAGTTGCGCCTGATAGAACGCGTCGTCCGCAACGAGCGTCAGCGCGGCCGCACGCCGCTGCGCGAGCGCGCGCGCCGCACGCGACTGCGGCCATAGCGCGAGCAGCAGCGTGCGCGGATCGCGCGCATAGATCTCGCCGACGCTCAGCAGCGTCGTGCGCAATTGTCCGTCGTCGGTCGCGACGAGCAGCGACGCGGCGAAATCGGCGTGACGCTCGAGCGCGGTGCCGTCGAACAGCGAGACGACGGCCGGCGGCCACGCGTCGAACGTCCATTGTTCAAGCGCGTGGCGATGGGATGCGGTCATGGTGGCGAAGCCGGCTGGCAGTAAACGGCGGAACCGCAGCATAGCGGCCGCGGCCCCACGTTGTCGATCAGCGGAAGAACACGTGCTGCGTGATCTTCGTGAGCGGATAGTGCACGCCGGGCTGGATCTTCGCGGGCAGATCGAGTGGCTTGAGCAGCATCTTCACGCACATGTCGGCCGACAGATTGCGGCGCACGAGCGAGTTGATGCGCGCGACACGCGCACGGCTGTATTCGCTGTCGCCGACGCGATCGGGATACCGCACCGCGAACACGTGCCGCAGCGCGATCTCGGAATCCTCGTTCTTGATTTCCATCACGCGACGCATCAGCGCGCCGAGCACCGCGAGGCGGCCGTTGCCTTCGAGCTGGTTGTACTTCTTGAAAAATTTGAAGAAGTGCTTGTAGTGGCGCACTTCGTCGGTGCGGATGTTGTCGGTGATTTCCTTCAGCACCGGCTCGTCCGAGCACTCGTTGATCGCGCGATACAACGTGGCCGTGCCCGTCTCGACGACGCAGCGCGCGACCATCTCGAGCGCGCGCGTCTTCTCGAACGCTTCGACCGAGCACGTCTTCGAATACTCGTCGAAGAAGTTTGCGAACGCCGTATCCCAGTCGAACTCGGGCCACACGTGCGCGATGTAGGCCTTCAGCGCGCGGCCGTGCTGCAATTCTTCGTGCTCCCATGCATTGTTGAGCCACGCGGACACTTCGGGATCGTCGTTGAAGAACTCGCTCAGATTGCTCGTGTACAGATCGGAGCCGCTCTCGATGAACGACGCTGCGCACAGCAGCAGCAGCAAGTCCTCGTTCGCGGCCGCGCGCTGACGATCGATCCGGTTGAGGTCGATGTCTTCGATTCGCCACGGCATGACATGCGTCGTTTCAGTGTGCATGGTGGTGCGCTCCCAGACGTCGCACCGGGCGGCCCTCCGTGCCTTCGGCACGGCGACCGACCGCGGGCGGCGTTTTGCTTGCGTTTATAGTAGGCTGGTCCGGCCGAACCATCATCACGGCATCTTAGCCGGACTTTGAAGTTCGTGCTTCAGAGCACTGACCATACCCGCCTGACGCAGTTCCGCGACGTCCATTGCCGAATGTTAGACGCGTCATTCGAATCGCGCGCGCCAAGCGAAACGGGCGGCCGTTCGGCCGCCCGCGCATCGCGACAGCGGAAAGGAATCCGTCAGAAACCGGCGGCGAGACCGTCGCGGCGGCTGTCGCTCGCGGCGACGTAGCCGCGATCGGGATCGTCCGGATCGAGCCGCCACACGAACTGGCCCGAGCCGAAATCCATGTAAGGATCGTCGATCGACTTGATCGTATGGCCGCGCGCCGCCAGCGCCTCGACGGTCGCGCGATCCATCGTCGCTTCGACGTCGAGCGTGAAGTCGCGATTGACCTTCCATCGCGGCGCGCAGCACGCGGCCTGCGGCTGCTGCCCGTAGCCGAGCATCCGGACGATCGTCTGCAGATGGCCCTGCGGCTGCATGTCGCCGCCCATCACGCCGAAGCTCATCACGGCCTCGGTGCGCCCGCCGGCCTCCTCGGTCACGAACGCCGGGATGATCGTGTGGAACGGCCGCTTGCCGCCGGCCACCACGTTCGGCGACGCCGGGTCCATCGAGAAGCCGTGCCCGCGGTTCTGCAGCGCGATGCCCGCGCCGGGCACGACGAGGCCCGAGCCGAAGCCCATGTAGTTCGACTGGATGAAGCTGACCATCATCCCGCGTTCGTCGGCGGCCGACAGATAGATCGTGCCGCCCGAATGCGGGCGGCCGGCCTCGAAGTGCGTCGCGCGCATGCGGTCGATCTGCTTTGCGCGCGCCGCCAGATAGGCGTCGTCGAGCATCTGCCCGGGCGTGACTTCCATCGCGCGCGGGTCGGCAACGTAGCGGTAGACGTCCGCGAACGCGAGCTTCATCGCCTCGATCTGCAGATGCTGCGAATCGGCCGAGTCGACGGGCCAGTCCGTCACGCCCGCGTGCTCGGCGATCCCGAGCGCGATCAGCGCGGCGATGCCCTGTCCGTTCGGCGGAATTTCGTGAATCGTATGGCGACCGAAGCGTTTGCCGATCGGCTCGACCCATTCCGGACGATAGGCGCGCAAGTCTTCCGCGCTCAGCGCGCCGCCGCCTTCGCGCGCGAACGCGACGAGCTGCTCGGCGAGCGCCCCTTCGTAGAATGCGCGCGCGCCTTCGTTCGCGAGCGTGCGCAGCGTCTTCGCATGGCCGGGCAGGCACATGCGCTCGCCGACGAGCGGCGCGCGGCCGCGCGGCATGAAGGTCTCCGCGAAGCCGGGCAGGCCCTGCAGCTCGGGCACGGCGGCCGCCCACTTGTGCGCGACGATCGGCGACACCGAATAGCCGCGCTGCGCGATGTCGATCGCCGGCTCGAGCAGGTCGGCGAACGGCAGCGAGCCGAACTTCGCGTGCAGCGCTTCCCAGCCCGCGATCACGCCGGGCACCGTGACGGTGTCCCAGCCGCGCGTCGGCTTGCGCGCGATGCCGTGCGCGTCCTCGCCGTGGCGCCGGCGAAAATAGTCGACGCTCCACGCGGCCGGCGCGACGCCCGACGCATTCAGGCCGTGGAGCTTGCCGCCGTCCCAGACGAGCGCGAACGCATCGCCGCCGAGCCCGCACGATACGGGCTCGACGACCGTGATCGCGGCGGCCGCCGCGAGCGCCGCGTCGACCGCGTTGCCGCCCTTCCACAGCATCCGCAGCCCGGCCTGCGCGGCGAGCGGATGCGACGTCGATACGACGTTGCGCGCGAACACCGGGATACGGGGCGTCGGATACGGGTTGTGCCAGTTGAAGTCAGTCATCGGTCTACCTCGTCGAAAACGAATGGAATGCGCTCCCCGCGCGCGGGGAATCCGCCATTGCATCGCGATCGGCGTAATCGCACAAATTCATTTGTGAAATGAATCCATGTGCGATTCGCATGAATCGGGTGTACCCGCGTGCCGGCGGCGCGACGGACACCCTTACAATATCCGCTTCGTTTTCACGCCCCCGAACGTCGAACATGAGCAGAGATCCCCGCCTCACCCTGAACGCGCGCCAGCAGGAATTGCTCGAATGGGTGCAGCGCGACGGCTTCGTGACCGTCGACGATCTCGCCGCGCATTTCGCCGTCACGCCGCAGACGATCCGCCGCGACGTGAACTGGCTCGCCGACCTGAACCTGCTGCGCCGCTATCACGGCGGCGCGAGCCTGCCGACCAGCTCCGAGAACGTGTCGTACACCGCGCGGCAGCGGATGTTCCACGACGAGAAGCGGCGCATCGCCGCGCTCGCGGCGTCGCACATCCCCGATCAGGCGTCGCTCTTCATCAACCTCGGCACGACCACCGAGGAAGTCGCGCGCGCGCTGAACCGCCATCACGGGCTGCGCGTGATCACGAACAACCTGAACGTCGCGTCGATGATGAGCGGCTACCCCGACTGCGAGGTGCTGATCACCGGCGGCATCGTGCGGCCCTGGGACAAGGGCATCGTCGGCGAACTCGCGATCGACTTCATCCGGCAGTTCAAGGTCGACTACGCGATCGTCGGCACGTCCGCAATCGAGGCCGACGGCACGCTGCGCGACTTCGATACGCGCGAGGTGCGCGTCGCGGAGGCGATCATCGAGCATGCGCGCACGGTCTACCTCGTCGCCGATCATTCGAAGATCGGCCGGCCGGCGCTCGTGCGCCAGGGCCATCTGAGCCAGGTTCACGCGCTGTTCACCGACAAGCCGCTGCCGGCCGACATGGCCGATACGATCGCCGCGGCCGGCACGCAGGTGTACGTCGCCGAATGATCGGCGCGATGCTGCGCCGCACCGACAACTTCAAGTGAAATCAAGAAGTTGGCCGCGCGGCCGAACCGCTTGTGGATGGCCTGCCTGTCAAACGGAAAATTAACGGGGCACGATTTGTCGTTGCCTGCGCACTCGACTAGACTCCAGTTCCCCGGCCCGTTTGCCGCTCTGCCTGTGCCAGGGCGAGCGCGAACCGCATGGCCGGCGAATGCAGCTTTTCCCCCCAAGCCATCCCCCGCGGGGTACGTGCGCCGGCATCGATGCCGGCCGCGCGGGCAGACCGGTTGCCATGGAGAGAACGATGCTGAGTCCGCATGAATTCGCCACGCTATTGCTTGTGAAAGACGCACCCGACCAGACCAGCATGGATCGGGAAGAACTCGACGCGCTGCTCGAACAACAGCTCGTCCGCCTCGAAGGGCTCGGATCGGGGCGAAAATACTGCGTGACCGAAACCGGTGACGCCACGCTGCGGTCGATCAAGTACCGCTATTCGTAAGTCCCGCCGTTTGTGACCTGCCCGCGGCCGGCCTCCCGGCCGCGCCGCGTTTTCAGGCCCACCGCTCCCGTTGTTTCGCTCCGCTCGCTTCAACCGCCGCGCAACGTCGGATCGACCGCCGCGCGCCAGCTGACGGCCTGCGCCCGCGCGCCGTTCAGATACGCGACCCAGCCGGCGCGGCCCGGCGCGTCCGGCGCCGCGTAATGCGCGGAAAGTTCGTTTACGAACGCGCAGTAGTTCGCCTGGGACAGCCCGCGATAGCGCTTCGCGACGTACGCGTCGTACATCGCCGAATAGACCGGCTGCGCGTCCGCGCCCCAGTCGCGCGCGGTGCCGCCGCACGCCGTCTGTAGATCGACGAACGACGGCGCCCGCCAGTTGCCGGCGAGCGGCGGCGTGCCTGCGCTGCAGGCCGCCAGCACCACGGCGCACGCGCCGATCCCCATCCCAATACGCATGATTCACCTCGCGAAACGGTCGATCCCGCCAGTATCGTCCGGGAACGCGCGGCGCGCCACCCGCCCCTCTTTTTCGAACTTTACTTTTTCGATTTCGTTCGTTAAATTTCGAATTCGAACATTTCGTGTTCGATCCATGACCTCGACTCTCGAACGATAAGGACAGCAGGTGAATCAACCGAATCGCTACGATCTGCTCGTCGTCGGCGGCGGCATCAACGGCGCGGGCATCGCGCGCGATGCGGCCGGCCGCGGCCTGTCGGTTTTGCTCTGCGAGCAGGACGATCTCGCATCGCACACGTCGTCGGCCAGCACGAAGCTGATTCACGGCGGTCTGCGCTATCTCGAGTACAAGGAATTCGGGCTCGTGCGCAAGGCGCTGCAGGAGCGCGAGACGCTGCTGCGCGCGGCGCCGCACATCATGTGGCCGCTGCGCTTCGTGATGCCGCACATGCCGAACCTGCGTCCGGCCTGGCTGATCCGCATCGGCCTGTTCCTCTACGATCACCTCGCGAAACGCGAGCTGCTGCCCGGCTCGCGCGGCATCGACATGCGCCGCCATGCGGCCGGCGCACCGCTCGTCGATTCGATCCGGCGCGGCTTCGTCTATTCGGACGGCTGGGTCGACGATGCGCGCCTCGTCGTGCTGAACGCGCTCGACGCGAAGGAGCGCGGCGCTGAGATCCTCACGCGCACGAAGCTCGTGTCGGCCGAGCGCCGCAGCGACGAATGGGAAGCGCGGCTGCAGCAGCCGGACGGCGCGATCCGCGTCGTGCGTGCGTGTGCGATCGCGAACGCGGCCGGCCCGTGGGTCGGCGACGTGCTGCACGGTGCGCTCGGGCGCGGCGCGCATCATAGCGTGCGGCTCGTGAAGGGCAGCCACATCGTCACGCGCCGGCTGTTCGATCACGATCACGCCTACATCTTCCAGAACCCCGACAAGCGGATCATCTTCGCGATCCCGTACGAGCGCGACTTCACGCTGATCGGCACGACCGACGTCGAATACACGAGCGATCCGGCGCGCGTCGCGATCGATCGCGACGAGACGCAGTATCTGTGCGATTCGATCAACCGCTACTTCAAGCGCAAGATCTCGCCGGCCGACGTGCACTGGACCTATTCCGGCGTGCGGCCGCTGCTCGAAGACGAAAACGCCGCGAACGCGTCGGCCGTCACGCGCGACTACCGGCTCGAGATGGACGACGGCGAAGGCGCACCGCTGCTGTCGGTGTTCGGCGGCAAGATCACGACGTTCCGCAAGCTCGCCGAAGAAGCCGGCGACATGCTGTGCCGCGCGCTCGGCCGCGACGCACCGGCATGGACCGCCGGCGCCCCGCTGCCGGGCGGCGACATCGCGAACGCCAAATTCGATGCGTTCGCCGACGCATTCGCGAAGCGCCATCGCTGGCTGCCCGCACCGCTCGCGCGCCGGTATGCGCGCGCGTACGGCACGCGTGCCGCGCGCGTCGTCGGCAATGCGCAGTCGCTGGCCGATCTCGGCGCCGAGATCGTGCCCGGCCTGTTCGAGGCCGAGCTGCGCTACCTGCGCGATACCGAATGGGCGACCTGCGCGCAGGACGTGCTGTGGCGCCGCTCGAAGCTCGGGCTGCACGTCGCGCCGGGCACGCTCGACGCGGCGAGCGCCGCGCTCGATGCGTGGTTCGCGGCCGCGCACGCGCCGCACGCGTGATCGATCGCCCGAGCAGTTTGCTTGACCGACGTTGATTCACCGACGCGCCGCGGCATACGGCGCGCATCACAACTAATCCACGGATGGAGATGAGAGACATGCAGGACCAGTACATCCTCGCGCTCGACCAGGGCACGACGAGCTCCCGCGCGATGCTGTTCGATCGGCAGGGCAATATCGTGTCGATCGCGCAGAAAGAGTTCGAACAAATCTACCCGCAGCCCGGCTGGGTCGAGCACGACCCGCAGGAAATCTGGTCGACGCAGGCGGGCGTCGCCGCCGAAGCCGTCACGCGCACCGGCCTGAACGGCACGTCGATCGCCGCGATCGGCATCACGAACCAGCGCGAGACGACGATCGTCTGGGATCGCGAAACGGGCCAGCCCGTCTACAACGCGATCGTCTGGCAGGACCGCCGCACCGCCGACTTCTGCGATTCGCTGAAAAAGCAGGGGCTCGAAGCGAAGGTGCGCGCGAAAACGGGCCTGCCGATCGACTCGTACTTCTCCGCGACGAAGATCCGCTGGATCCTCGACAACGTGCCGGGCGCGCGCGACAAGGCGCGTCAGGGCAAGCTCGCGTTCGGCACGGTCGACAGCTGGCTCGTGTGGAACTTCACGAAGCACGAGCTGCACGTGACCGACGTGACGAATGCGTCGCGCACGATGCTGTTCAACATCCATACGCGCCAGTGGGACGACGAGTTGCTCGAACTGCTCGACATCCCGCGCAGCATGCTGCCGGAAGTGAAGGCGTCGTCGGAGATCTACGGCCATACGAAAACCACCGTGTTCGCGTCGAAGATTCCGCTCGCGGGCATCGCGGGCGACCAGCACGCGGCGCTGTTCGGCCAGATGTGCACGACGTCCGGGATGGTGAAGAACACGTACGGCACCGGCTGCTTCCTGATGATGAATACCGGCGACAAGCCGATCGAGTCGAAGAACAACCTCGTGACGACGATCGCCTGGCAGATCGGCGACGACGTGCAGTACGCGCTCGAAGGCAGCATCTTCATCGCGGGCGCGGTCGTGCAGTGGCTGCGCGACGGCCTCGGCATCATCAAGACGGCCGCCGAGATCGAAGCGCTCGCCGCGAGCGTGCCGCACAGCGACGGCGTCTATCTGGTGCCCGCGTTCGCCGGCCTCGGCGCGCCGCACTGGAACGCGCGCGCACGCGGCTCGCTGTTCGGCGTCACGCGCGGCACGCGCGACGCGCATCTCGCGCGCGCGGCGCTCGATGCGATCGCGTATCAATCGCTCGACGTGCTGGCCGCGATGGAAGCCGATTCGGGCATCAGCATCGGCGAGCTGCGCGTCGACGGCGGCGCGAGCGCGAACAACCTGCTGATGCAGTTCCAGGCCGACCTGCTCGGCGTCGATGCGGTGCGTCCGCAGATCACCGAAACGACGGCGCTCGGCGCCGCGTATCTCGCGGGCCTCGCGATCGGCTACTGGAAGAATCTCGACGAAGTGCGCAGCCAGTGGCAGCTCGATCGCCGCTTCGCACCGTCGATGCCCAAGCAGCAGGTCGAGCGCTGCATGGCCGGCTGGCAGCGCGCGGTCCGTGCGGCAAAGGCCTGGGCCGACGACGCGCAGTAAGCGCCGCGTCGCGAACGACACAACAACAACGCCGGCGGACCGCGCACTGCGCGAGTCCGCCGCGATCTACGAGAGACAAACATGTCACCCTATATCGCAGAATTCATCGGCACGGCGATCCTCGTGCTGCTCGGCAATGGCGCGGTCGCGAACGTCCTGCTCGCGAAGACCAAAGGCAAAGGCGCCGATCTGATCGTGATCGTGATGGGATGGGCGATGGCCGTATTCGTCGCCGTCTACGTGACCGCATCGTTCAGCGGCGCGCATCTGAACCCGATCGTCACGATCAGTCTCGCGCTCGCCGGCAAGTTCCCGTGGGCGAAAGTCGGCGGCTACGTGCTCGCACAGATGCTCGGCGGGATGGCCGGCGCGCTGCTCGTCTGGCTCGCGTATCGCCAGCACTTCGCGAAGGAAGCCGATGCGGACCTGAAGCTCGCGGTGTTCTGCACCGCGCCCGCGATCCGCAGCGTCACGCATAACGTGCTGACCGAAGCGATCTGTACCTTCGTGCTGATCCTCGGCGTGCTCTATCTCGCGTCGCCGCAGGTCGGACTCGGTGCACTCGACGCGCTGCCCGTCGGCCTGCTCGTGCTCGGCATCGGCATCTCGCTCGGCGGCCCGACCGGCTATGCGATGAGCCCCGCGCGCGACCTGTCGCCGCGCATCATGCACGCGCTGCTGCCGATCCCCGGCAAGCGCGACAGCGACTGGCGCTATGCATGGGTGCCGGTGATCGGCCCGCTGCTCGGCGGCGCCGCGGCCGCCGCACTGTATCTGCATCTGCACACGACGGTCTGAGCGACGTCGTACGTGCGTCGAAGCGCGCGACACACTCGGCGCCGCGCGCTTCGACCACGCACCCTCCCTTCTCAGCGCACGGCGCCGCACGCGCCGCGGCTCCTTCATCTCAGCGCAGCAGCGATTTCAGCTTCGCGCCGGTGTCCGCGACGTCGGCGGGCGTCACGTCCGCCACGCGCTCGACCAGCATCCTCGCGACCCGCATCTCCTTCACCCACGCGGACGCGCAGCCGAATCCGCTCGCCGCGACGAGCCGCGTCTGCGCATCGAAATGGAAGCGGATTTCCGCGTCGTCGTCGAGCACGCGCGCGACGGTCCGCTCGCCGAGCGCGGGCTCGCCGACGACCTGCAGTTGCGCGTCGTACTGATCGGACCAGAACCAGCGCACGTCGCGATACGGTTCGCCGGCGCCCAGCATGTTGCGCGCGGCGACGCGCGCCTGCGTCTCGGCGCCGTGCCACGTCTCCTGCCGCACGCGACGTGCCGACCGGCCGCCAGGAAACACCGCGACGTCGCCGGCCGCGTAAATGCCGCGCGCCGACGTCTCGAGCCTTTCGTCGACGACGATCCCGCGATCGACCGCGAGCCCCGCGTCGCGGGCGAGTTCGTCCGCCGGCTCGATGCCGATCCCGACGACGACTGTATCGGCGATCAGCATGTCGCCGTCGTCGAGCATGACCGCGAGCGCGCCGCCCGCCGTGCGCTCGATTGCGACCGGCGCGCGATTGAGCCGGATCGCGACGCCGTGCCGAACGTGCAGCGCATGCACGCGCGCCGCGATCGTGTCCGGCACCGCGCGGCCGAGCACGCGCGACGCCGCGTCGAGCACGGTCACGCGACAGCCGCGCTGGCGCGCCGACGCCGCGACTTCGAGCCCGATGAATCCGCCGCCGATCAGCACGATGCGCGCATCGCGCACGAGCCGCGCGCCGAGCGCCGCGGCGTCGTCGAGCGTGCGCAAGGCGAGCACGCCGTCAAGATCGGCACCGGGAATCGCGAGGCGCCGCGCGCGGGCGCCGGTCGCCAGCAGCAGCGCGTCGTACGCGAACGCGCGGCCGTCCGACACGCGTATTTCGCGCGCCGCCGGATCGATCCGCTCGACGGTTGCGACGATCGGCTCGATCGCGTCCGCACGCCAGGCGTCGCGATCGCGCAGCGCGCATTGCGCGGCACTGCGCTCGCCGGTCAGCACGCCCTTCGACAGCGGCGGCCGTTCGTAGGGCAGATGCGGTTCCGCACCGATCAGCACGATGCGCCCGCGCCAGCCGTGTTCGCGCAGCACCTGCGCCGCACGGCCGCCCGCGTGGCCCGCGCCGACGATCGCCATCACGCGGTCGTTCGTCATGCCGTCATACCTCGATCAGCACACGGCCGTCCTCGATTCGCGCGCGATACGTGCGCAAGCGCTCGCATGCGGGTGCCGACAATGCGCGGCCGTCGCGCACGTCGAAGCGGCCGTTGTGCTTCGGACATTCGATCACGTGGTCGATCACGAGGCCGTCCGCGAGATGCACGCGTTCGTGCGTGCACATCCCGTCGCTCGCGTACACGTGTCCGTCGATCCGGTAGATCGCGTACGTGCGGCCGTCATGGTCGAAGCGCACGACGTCCTCGTCGTCGATGTCGTCGAAGCCGACGGCGTCGATCCATTGCGTCATGATGCGTGTCTCCTTCGTTGGCAGTTGAATGAACGTCATGCGCGCGCCGCATCGGGCACCGGCCGCACGACGTGATGGGACGGATCGCGCGTCTGCCGGATCAGCGCCGGCACGATCTCCGCGTAGGCCGCGAGCGTGCTCGGATACGGCGGCGGCATGTCGGCCTTCACGGCGTCGTGCAGCTTCGGCAGCGCGTGGAACGGCACCATCGGAAACATGTGATGTTCGACGTGGTAGTTCATGTTCCAGTACAGAAAGCGGAACACCGGATTCATCATCACGGTCCGGCAGTTGCGCCGATGATCGAGCACGTTCTCGGGCATGCCCGCGTGCTGCGTGAGCCCGAAGTAGAGGTACAGCCACGCGCCGTACAGGCTCGGCAAGCCGACATACAGCAGCGGCAGGATCGTTCGCGCATACAGCGCCGCGCCGATCGCGAGCGCATGGATCGCGAGGTGGATGCGCGCCTCGCGCACGACCTTCGGCCATTCCGATTCGGGCACGTAGGTCTGCTCCTCGGCGTCGAGCCGGCCCGTGAACGCGGCCGCGATCATCTTGCGCAGCTCGCTCGCGACATGCTTGAGCGCGATCACGTTCAGCGCGAGCGCGAGCCAGTCGGTCGGCTTCGGTGCGGCGATTTCCGGGTCGCGGCCGACGACGAGCGTGTCCGTGTGATGGCGTGCATGGCTCCAGCGCCACACGGTTGCGCGGCGAAATACCTGGAACGACGCGACCTGATAGAGCACGTCGTTCATCCAGCGCGTGCGAAATGCGGTGCCATGCCCGCACTCGTGCCAGCGCGAATCGGCCGGGCTGCAGTAGAGCGTGCCGTACAGGAAGAACGCCGGAATCGCCCACGCCGAATGCGCGCGCCAAGCGAACCATGCGAGCACGCCGCTCGCGACGATCGACGCGTACCAGGTCAGCGTGTCGCGTATCGCGCGTGCATCGCGGCGCTGCATCAGCTGCTTCATCAGCGGCCGCGGCACCGCGCACCGGTACCACTCGGCATTGACGAGCCCGGCGGCACGCGCGCGCTCGCCCGCGCCGCCGATCATGCGGTATGCGTGACGGCGTGCCGCCGCGGGGCGCCGGTGCAGGTCGTCGTCGGTATGGGTCACGCGTGTCTCCCGATTCTCGTTCGCCGGCATGCGCACCTTGCGCACCGGCATGGAAGCGAAATTAGGCGACCGCCCTGCCCCGCTCAATCGAAACGTTGACGAAATTTCGCCATCGCTTTAGCGTTGGCGCACAACGCCACGCCATGCTGGCGACGACAACGATGGAGACGACCATGGCCGACCCTTCCGGTCCGCGCTGGCGCAAGCGCACCGCGCGCTTCGACGAGATCGCCGCGCTCGCGGGTGTCAGCACGACGACCGTCGACCGCGTGCTGAACGAGCGCGGCAGCGTGTCGGCCCGCGCGCGCGAACGCGTGGTGGCGGCCGCGCGCCAGCTCGGCGTGCCGCGCCAGCTGCCCGACACACGGCACGGGCTCGTCCACGTCGACGTGCTGTTGCCCGACACCGACGCGCCGTTCTTCCACCGGCTGCAGCAGGCGCTGCAGCGCTCGCTGCAGATGCTCGACCGGCGCGTCGTCGTGCATCGAACCATCGTCGCCGCCGCCGACGACGCGCGTGCCGCCGCGCTGATCGAACGTCCCGCATACCGGCGCGCGGCGCTGATCGTCACCGCGCACGACACGCCGCGCGTGCGCGACGCGCTGACCGCCGCGATCGCGCGCGGCGAGCACGTCGTGACGATGGTGACGGACATCGGCGGCATTGCTCGCGTCCACTATGCGGGCATCGACAACTACCGCGCCGGACGCACGGCCGGCTACTACATCGGCCGGCTCGCCGCGCGGCCCGGGCGCGTGCTGCTGCTCGGCGGCCGCATGGCTTACCGCGCGCACGCGCAGCGCATGTCCGGCTGCATGGATCAGCTCGGCGAAGCGTTCGGCGCGTTGCGCTGCGACGCGCCGATCGAAACGCTCGACGAGGACGACCGCTGCTACCGCGCGGTCACGAACGCATTGCGCGCGGGCGACGAGGTCGCCGCAATCTACAACAGCGGTGCCGGGTCGGCCGGCATCGAAGCCGCGCTGCGCAACGCGGGCGCGGCCGGCCGCGTCGTCTGGATCGGGCACGAGATGCTCGATCAGCACCGCGCGTATATCGAGGCCGGTTCGATGGACATCGCGATCGACCAGGACCCGGACGGTCAGGCGATCGCCGCGCTGCAGCACGTGCTGCACGCGTGCGGCATCGTCGAGCAGCGGCCGCCCGGCGACCCCGTCGAATTCCGCGTGTTCTGCGCCGCGAACGTGCGCACGAGCGCGTATCTGCCGGCCTGACGCGGCCGCGCGGCGCGCGTGATGCAGCGCGCGAAAAAATCGACGGCCGCGTTGGCGATTTTTCGTCAACGTTCGTCATGCAATGCGCGCCGCGCGGCCGTACAGTTGGCAGCCATCCAGTTCAACACGGTTCGACACCGGCTCAACGACGGACGGCAGACGATGGCTGACACGATCCTCATCGGCGTGAATCTCGACGGCGTGCTCGAGCACGACGGCTTGCCGCCGCCGACGCCGGCCGAGCGGTTCCGGATGATCGCCGACGCGCGCGTGTTCGACTACGTCGAGAAGAACCCGGTGAGCGGCGAAGATCTGACGCCGTACTTCGCGCTCGTCGAGCGCCATGCGCTGCCGATTCGCGTGATCGGCGGCATCTGGCGCGCGGGCCGCGACGATGCGCACGTGGCCGAAATCGTCGATGCGGGCGCGCGCTTCGGCAGCACGGTGCTCAACTGCCAGCTGCATGCTCATCACGCCGACGGCCATCCGCTGTCGGACCGCGAAGTCGCCGACTTCTACCTGCGCACGTACGAACGCGGCGAGCGCGTCGGCTGCCTGCCGTGCCTCGAAGTGCACGTCGACATGTGGAGCGAACGCTTCATGCGGATCGCACGCGTCGCGCGGCACGTCGAGCAGGCCGGCGTGCCGTTCCGGCTCACGCTCGACCATTCGCACCTGCTGTTCAAGATCGGCAATCGCGCGGAACTCGACGCATCGGGATTGCACGGCACGGCCGAGCGCATGCGCGAGAGGCTGGACCCCGCGTCGCCGTCGGCCGTCTACACCGAATGGATCGCGCGCGGCTGGGTCCGGCATGCGCATGCGCGCAGCGTGATCCCGAACAATCCGGACAACCGCTCGATGCGCCGTGCGGACGGCCGGCCGGGACGCGGCATCCAGTATCCGTTCGTCGCACCCGCGCCCGGCACCTATCACGATGCCTGGCATGCGGGTGCGCTCGACACGTGGAAGGCCGCGCTACGCGCGCTGCTGCAGTCGCAGGTGCACGCACGGCCTGTGCAGGTCGAGCAGATCAGCTGCGAATTCATTCCGTTTCCCGACTACGGCGGCGGCGCGCGCTACTCGATCTTCGACAACAACGTCGCGTGCGCGCAGTGGCTGCGCGACACATGGCACGCACTCGCCGCGACGCCGGACGATACGCACGGCGATGCGGCCGCGCACGACGTCACCCGTTTCGCTCACGCTTCCGTTCGACACCAGAGGACCGCACGATGACGCAAGCCTTCCATTTCTCGCTGAACCGGATCTGCGCGCCGCACATCCCGTTCGATCGCTATGTCGCGCTGTGCCGGCAGCTCGGCATCGACGCGATCGAGATCCGCAACGATCTCGACGGCGCGGAGCTCGCCGACGGCACGCCGGCCGCCGCGATCCGTGCGACGGCCGAAGCCGCCGGCGTGACGATCCTGACGATCAATGCGCTGCAGCGCTTCGACCAGTGGAACGCAGCGCGCGCGGACGAAGCGACGCTGCTCGCCGACTACGCCGCGCAATGCGGCGCACGCGCACTGGTGCTGTGTCCGACCAACAGCCGCGACGATGCGCGCGATGCCGAGACGCGACATGCCGATCTCGTGAACGCGCTGCGCGCATTGAAGCCGATCCTCGAAGCGCGCGGGCTGCTCGGCTTCATCGAGCCGCTCGGCTTCGAAGAATGCGCGCTGCGCCGCAAGTCGGACGCGGTCAAGGCGATCTACGCGGCGGCCGGCGAACCGGTGTTCCGTCTCGTGCACGACACGTTCCATCATCACCTCGCCGGCGAAGCGATCTTCTTCCCGAATCTGACGGGACTCGTTCATCTGTCGGGCGTCGAGGACGACGACCTGCCGGTCGAGCGGATGCGCGACGGCCATCGTGTGCTCGTCGGCCGCGCGGACCGGCTCGGCAACGTGCGGCAAGTGCGCGAGCTGCGTGCGCGCGGCTATCGCGGCGCGCTGTCGTTCGAGCCGTTCGCCACCGAGATCGCGCAGGCGCACGACATCGCCGCGCGGCTGCGTGCGAGCATCGACTACGTGCAGGGCGAACTCGAGCGCCGCTGAGCATGCGCACATGCGCGCAACCGACAAGACAAGACAAGAGAACACGATGATCGAATTCGCACTGTTCGGCGCCGACCGAATCGGCAAGATCCACGCCGCAAACCTCGCGCGCCATCCCGGCGCGACGCTGAAGTACGTGGTCGACCGGCACGCACCGTCGGCCGACGCACTCGCACGCGCGCACGGCGCGCAGGCCGCCGACGTCGAACGCGCGCTCGGCGACGCATCGGTCGGCGCGGTCGTCATCGCGTCGAGCACCGACACGCATGCGGACCTGATCGTCGCGGCCGCGAACGCCGGCAAGGCGGTGTTCTGCGAGAAGCCGGTCGACCTCGGCGTCGAACGCGCGCGCGAATGCGCGCAACGCGTTCGGCAAAGCGGCATCACGTGCATGATCGGCTTCCAGCGCCGCTTCGATCCGACCTTCGCCGCGCTGAAAGCGCGCGTCGAGCGCGGCGAGATCGGCGATCCGGAAATGCTGATCGTCACGAGCCGCGATCCGGGCGCGCCGCCGGTCGACTACATCCGCAGCTCGGGCGGCATCTTCAAGGACATGCTGATCCACGACTTCGATGTGTTCCGCTGGATGCTCGGCGACGAAGCGCAGACGTTGCATGCGACCGGCAGCTGCCTGACCGATCCTGCGGTGCGCGATGCGGGCGACATCGATTCGACGGCCGTGACGATCCGCACGCGACGCGGGCTGCTGTGTCAGATCAACACGTCGCGTCGCGCCGCGTACGGCTACGACCAGCGCTTCGAACTGCTCGGCAGCCGCGGGATGCTGCAGGCCGGCAACGTGCGGCCGACCGAAGTGAGCGTGTGGTCCGCGCAGGGCATCGCGACGGACGTGCCCGAGCCGTTCTTCCTCGAACGCTATCGGCACGCCTACGCGGCTGAGCTCGCGCATTTCGTCGACGCGCTGCGCGACGGCACACCGGTTCGGACGACGATCGACGACGGGCTCGCGGCGCTCGAACTCGCCGAAGCCGCGACGACGTCGTGGCGCACGGGGCGCGCGATCGACCTGTGATGTGTGCAGTGCGGGGAAGCGCTCACGGCGCGTCGGCGAAAGCACGTATCATGTGCGGGACGATCGGCGCCGCCGACTCCCCCGCTTCTTCACCATCATGCTCGATCACCTCATCTGCGACTGCGACGGCGTGCTTGTCGACAGCGAAGTCATTGCCGACCGCGTGCTGCTCGACACGCTGTCCGCCACGTTTCCCCACCTCGATTTCGAAACCGCCGCGAAAACCGCGTTCGGCCAGCAGACGTCGCGCTTCCTCGCCGGGCTCGAAGCGCGCTTCGCGATCCGGATGCCGGAGAACTTCCTCGAAACGATCGAGCACAACATCGAAGTCGCGCTCGCGCAATCGCTCGCGCCGATCGCGGGCGTCCGCGATGCGTTGCTGAAGGTCACGCTGCCGGCCGCGGTCGTGTCGAACAGCCGGCTCGCGCGCGTGCGCAATTCACTGAAGCGCGCGTCGCTCACCGAGATCTTCGGCGATCGCGTGTTCAGCTCCGAACAGGTCGCGCGGCCGAAACCGTACCCCGACGTATATCTGTACGCGGCGCAGACTCTCGGCGTCGCGCCGGAGCGCTGCATCGTCGTCGAGGATAGCGTGTCGGGGCTGAATGCCGCACGTGCGGCCGGGATGAAGACGATCGCGTTCGTCGGCGCGAGCCACATCCCCGACAATTACGCGGACGTGCTGCGCGGCATGGGCATGACGCGGATCATGCGCGACATGCGCGAGTTGCCGGCGCTCGTCGAGGCCGGGATGCGCGGCGAATTCGGCGACGTGCAGTCCTGATCGGGCGCGCGCCGGCCGGCACAGACGCCGGCGTTGGTCGGCCGCCGTCGGCGCAGGCTGTTTCGATGGGCGCGCGCCGACGCGCGTGCCGTTCCCGCCTCAGGCCGGTTCGCAGCAGCGTTCGCGTGCAGCCGCGAGCGCCGACCGGAATTCGACGAGTTCCGCGATGGTCAGCATCGGCAATCCATGCTGCTTGGCGAAGCGCTCGACGTCGTCGCCGCGCGTCATCGTGCCGTCCGGATTCATCAGCTCGCAGAGCACGCCGGCCGGCTTCAGCCCCGCGAGGATCGCGAGGTCGACGGTCCCTTCGGTATGGCCGCGGCGCGCGAGCACGCCGCCCGGTTGCGCGCGCAACGGAAAGACGTGGCCGGGCCGCACGATGTCGTGCGGCTTGGCGTCGTCGGCGATCGCGGCGCGGATCGTCGTCACACGATCGGCGGCCGACACGCCCGTATGCACGTCTTCGCGCGCCTCGATCGATACGGTAAAGGCCGTGCCGTTGCGGCTCTCGTTGGTCTGCACCATCGGCGGCAGCTCGAGCGCGCGCACCTTCTCGTCGGTCAGGCAAAGGCAGACGATCCCGCTGCATTCGCGGATCAACAGCGCCATCGTTTCGGGCGTGATGCGCTCGGCCGCGACGATCAGATCGGCCTCGTTCTCGCGGTCGTGGTCGTCCTGCAGCACGACGGCGCGGCCTGCGCGCAACGCGTCGAGCGCGGCGGCGATGCGCGGCGGCACCGGTTCGGCATCCAGCAACGGGAGATCGGCAAAGGCGTCGGCCGGTGCCGACGAAAGGGACATCAAGGACATGTGAAACGCTCCTCGCAAATACGATTTGGGCGAAAAACGTTTCAGGGCATTGCAAACAGACAGAACGACAACCCGCTTCGCATGCGACGCGAAGCGGCCCTGACGGACGTGACTATCTGCACATCTTCTCTCATCCGGACTGTGACCGTCGGCTCTGGCATTCGACCAGATCTGCTGACCCCGCGCGGTTGCGCGGGCGCTCGCGGGCTCGTCGGCTGACGCCGACCTACCGCCGGTGGGGAATTTCGCCCCGCCCTGAAGACGCACTGATTGCCGGCTGCGGCCCGCGATCGAACGAGGCGGGCGGTGGCCGGCGGGGCCAAGCATACAACAGCCGCGCGCACCGCGCAGCGAATCGCGGACAAAACCCTACCGACGACGACGTCTAAGCGCGTCGCCCGATCGATCGAGCCTCGTTCCGCGCAACGACACTCAAACGGCAGCGTGTGCGGCGTCCGGCACGAGCCAGCGCGGCGGCACCTCGGGGCTCACCGTCACGCGGAAGGCGCGCGCATCGCTGTCGCCGGGATTGCGCAGGCTGTACGGCTGATCGGCGTCGAACACGATCGCGTCGCCGGTCGCGAGTAGCTGGCGACGGTCGTGCACGACCACTTCGAGCGTCCCCTCGCTGACGACGAGGTTCACGGTCGTGCCCGGCGCGCGACGCACGCCGGGCTCGGTATGCAGCGGCGCGATCCGCAGTTCGTGGAATTCGGCCGCGACGGGCTCGCCTTCCGGATAGAGCGCGCGCGCCGAAAAGCGGCCGTTCGAGCTGACCACGCGCGATGCGCGCTCGGCGGGCAAGTGCTCGAAGCCGTTCACGGCATGACGGCGCAAGAACGCGGCGACCGACACTTTCAGCGCGGCCGCCACTTTGCACAGCACCTTGATCGACGGCACGCTGCGCGCCGACTCGATCTGCGCGAGCATCGCGCGCGACACGCCGGACAGCCGCGCGAGCGCGTCGAGCGACAGTTGCCGCTCGGCGCGCAGCCGCGCGAGATTCACGCCGACGATCCGCTCGAGCGCGTCGAACGAAGCGGACGTCTGCGCGTCGGCCGCCGCGCCGGACTCGAAGGAAGACACATCGCGCACGAGCGCCAGGGGTGAAGACATAACGTTGCCTCCGGGCCGCGGCGCGGCCCTGCGAAAGGGTAAGCCGGAATCGACATGGCGCCCGTCAGGACGCGTACCGACACGCTATCACCGCGCTTCGCACGGCCAAACGAAGTTATCTTCACACCGTTATCAGCATCGCGGAGGAATGCGTTTCGGCGGCGTCGGTTTGCCTGCGAAACGGACGCGGGCCGAGCGGGCCGCACCTTGCCGGCCGCACCTCGCCGGCCGCACCTCGC